>CAZGNN010000056.1:0-8513 GCA_964527335.1 uncultured Spirochaetaceae bacterium
AGTTGTCCATGAGGTATCTGGCTTCCTCGCTGTTGGCGAATACTATGTCGCAGTAATTTCGGATGAGTTCCTGGAATGTGGAGCGGTAGCGTCCGACGGCAAAGGGGTCCGCGACGTCGAAAGCAATGAGCTTTCCCTTTTCCTTGAACATCTTCAGGGCTTTTCTCACGGCGTTCTTCTGGTTCTCCGTATCCCACATGTAGCCTGTGAAGTAGAAGATGTCGGCCCTGTCGACGACGCTTTCGTCGACATCCTCGGGCGTGAAGAGCCTGTTTGCACCCAGGTATGTGTTCATGGTGCGTTCCTTGTCGTCGGTGAGGAGGATGATGGATGTTCCTGTGACTCCTTCCTTCTTCGTCACAAGGTGATCCTCGACTCCGCTTTCCTTGAGCCTTGTTCTGTACATTTCCCCGAGTTCATCGTCTCCGATGCTTCCGGCAAGTATCGTCTTCGCTCCGAGGGAGGCGAGGGTTACCATCGTATTGGGGCATGAGCCGCCGCAGGAATATCTGACATCACGGGTTTTCGTATGTTCGACGATTTCCTTCTGCTTCTCGGTGTCAATTAAAAGCATTGTGCCCTTGCTGAGCCCGAGCTCGTCGAGATCCTTTTCGGTGACGGAGCAGATATAATCTATAAGAGGATTACCGATTCCATAAACATTCAGCATACTGAAAGTATAAAGCCTGAAAGCTCTCTTAACAATATGACTTTCACTCTCCGTGTCCGTCTTTTTCCGACTACACTAGATGTGAGTTTTTAACACGTTTTTAACATTTTTGCACAATAAGGAATTAGAGTGTGGAAAACGTGAGTCGGGAGGTGAATAAAAGACAGTATGTCGTATAAATAACAATTTAATGTAAGTATTTATTATAAAACAAGTTAGATTTGGAGATTCTATTTGGAAATCAATAGAAATTATATAACTTTTTAATGCATTATATAGGGGTGCGGCGGATGTGGAAAAAGTGAAAAAAGAGAAGTTTTTAACATCTTTTTCACATTTTTCATCTTCCTTTTCCACCGAGCCATTAAATCACTGAATAATATGGATTTGTGCCGTGGAGGTAGGTTCCGCGGCACAAGTGTCTCTAGTGTCTCAGCTTCTGGAATACGGTATCGAGGTAGTGGAAAAGCTCCCTGACGTTACCCGTCCACTCCCTTTCCATGAGGGGTCCGGGATCCAGGATGAAGGATGACGGAATCTTCCTGTCCTTCCTGTGCTTTGAGACAAGAAGAGGAATGTCCTCCATGTGACTCGAGAGGGGAGGAATGCGTATGGCTGTTGAAGATATCCTCTGATAGAAATCCTTTCTCAGCTTTCCTTCCTCAAGAAGCTGCTCCAGCGACTTCTGGCTTACTGTTATGAGTCTGAAGGAGGAGACGGTGAAGGTGTCTTTTCCGAGAGTACGGAATGCACCGTTTTCAAGAGTGTCGAGAAGCTTGGCCTGATTCTCGGGTTTGAGATTCTCCACTTCGTCGAGGATGAGCGTCGATTCATGTGCTGTGGCGAGGAGTCCTGCCCTCGTTGTTCCCGCACTTGTATAAGCGCCCTTCGCATGTCCGAAAAGGTCGGAATCCGAAAGGGCGCTGTTGAGACTTGCCGTATTGAGATATACATGGTCCTTGCCGCTGAGGCTGCTTATACGGTGGATGGTCTTGGCACTGAGTGTCTTCCCCGTCCCCGTATCGCCGGTTATGTGGACCGGAAGCGACGAGCGGGAAGCGTTTATGATAGCGCGCCGCAGTCTGCACATCTCCAGACTCTGGCCGATTATCCTGTTTTCGAGAAGCTTATACTGGCTCAGCCCTTCCCTGACAAGGTTCAGACGGGCTCTGAGCATGAATGCCGTGATTTCCGGGGATATGAATGATACGTTTTCGAGGTCTGCGAGTTCGAAGACATTGCATCCGCTTATTACGAAGAGCGGAACTTCAGGCGGCAGTATGCTGTGCGTTCTCCTTATGAGTGAGATGTCATCGGAAGAAAGTACAACGACATCTTCAAAGCCGAAGCTGTGTTCCAGAGGCGAGTCAGGGCAAATATGGCATTTATCCTGACCATTGCACGCTTCCCGGAGCGTGTCGGTTACGGAGTTTTCACGGCCGAATACATAAGTGTTCATATTTCCGTCCTTTTCCCCGCGTAGGGCTTACAGTATTGAACGGGAATATGGAGGCGTCAACTGTTTTACAATAGGGCTTTTAATGCGTCAGAGTCTGCAGAGCGGCTGCCGTGTAGACAGTACATGTCTCGGCTCTGAGTATGTTTGTCTTCAGAAGTACGGGTAAAAAGCCGTTTTCTTCGGCTATAAGGCATTCTGAGTCGGAAAAACCGCCTTCGGGGCCGACGAATGCCGATATAACAAAATTAAGATTTTTATTTTCTCCGACGGCTTCACTGAGTGACAGGGTGCGCTCTCTCACTGCCTGATGGAGTATTATTCTCGTTCCTTCGGCCTTTTCCACGGCTTCCCTGAATGATACAGGACCCTCGAGGGAGGGTGCTCTTCCTCCGCACTGCTGGACGGCTTCCCTCAATATTGTCTCGAGTCTTTCCCTCTGGTGTGAGGAGAAATCCTTCTCCTGGCAGAACTCGCTTTCAACGAAGATTATCCTTCTCACCCCTATCTCCGTCAGGGCTCTGACGACACTCTCGTTCTTCTTTCCCTTGAGTACCGATACATACATGTCTATGGGAGTGAACGGGCCACAGTAGCCGGAAAGGCTGTCAAGAAGGGTCTCTTCGGGATTCTCCGTCGGCCTGAGGGAGAGCATGCCGCCACCGAGTAGGGTTGCCTCATAGCAGTTCTCGTTCCTGTCCTTTGCAGTGAAGACGGTGCCTTCTTCAAGTCTCAGTACCTTCGAGAGGTACTGCACTTCCTTTTTCTTCAGCTGGTATATACTCTCTCCCGAGTATGTCTTGTCGAGAAGAAAGAGTCTCATTTTGAAACGATTTCCTTGAGAGTGTTCACCTCTTCGACCGTGATTCCGCTCTGTATGACCTCGACGGCCTTCTTCAGCTGCGAGTCGAATTCGGTGTCCGCGACAGGACGTTTGTCGTAGTCGAGAGAGTAGATGTATTCGTTTCTGATGAGAAGGTGCAGGAGGCTCTCCGGAACTCCCGAATCACTGTAGGCATCAGCGAATGCGAGGATGTTCTCCTTCGAGTATTCGGGGTACTCCTCAAGCCACCTGTCTATGTGGTCACCTTTCAGGAACTCAGCATAGGCCTCGAGCTCCTCGTCGCTGTACTCCGGAGTTTCGACGATGAAATCGGGGGTGATTCCCACTTCGTGGATGGATTTTCCGCTCGGTGTGTAGTAGTTGGCGACCGTTATGTTGAGATATCCTCCCATGAAGGATATCGAATACTGCATGATGCCCTTGCCGTAGGTCTGCGAGCCGACGACGATGGCCCTGTTGTTGTCCCTGAGTGCTCCGGTGAGGATTTCACTGGCGCTGGCTGTTCCTCCGTTGACGAGAAGAACGACGGGGAAATCTGCCGGAACTGCGAGGTAATCAGTCGATGTGTAGGTTGTATCCTTGTTGTTGGAGCCTTCCTTGAACTTCGTCGTCATGAGGATCTTGCCGTCATCGACGAACATGTTCGCGATGCTGAGTGCGGAATCGACGACTCCGCCGCCGTTGTTTCTGAGGTCGATGATGAGACTTGTCGCACCGTTTTCAACAAGAGAAGCGACGTCTTCCTTTACGCTGTCGAACGTCGTCTTGCTGAATTCCGTGATTGCGAGGTACCCGATATTGCCTTCGAGGATGGTCTTCGATGTCGATGGGGTCGTGATCTCCTCGGGCATGAGAGTCACGTCGAAGACTGCAGAGCCGCGGTGGACGGTGAGCGTGATGGACTCGCCTTCCGTTCCCCTTATCTTCTTGCTGGCGTCTGTTGCGTTGAGCTCCGATATATCCTCGCCGTTTACGTGGCTGATGAGGTCTCCCGCCCTCAGTCCCGCCCTGTCGGCCGGACCGCC
Source organism: uncultured Spirochaetaceae bacterium (assembly GCA_964527335.1). Classification (GTDB taxonomy): domain Bacteria; phylum Spirochaetota; class Spirochaetia; order Sphaerochaetales; family Sphaerochaetaceae; genus Ornithospirochaeta. The sequence goes on from CAZGNN010000056.1 coordinate 3,996, forward strand.
GGGGAAGGGGGATGTGATCACGACCATGTAGGTCGTCGGGTCATCCCAGTCGATGTATGCGGGATTTACCTTCGTGAGATATGTTCCGATACCGACGTACTTGCCGTCGCTGTCTTCCTTGTATTCCTCCGCTTCATCTGGTGTCACATAGTAGGAATACTTGTCTCCGAGGGAGTCTATCATTGCAGATATGACGGCATTCTGCATCTTGGTGTTGTCTATTTCGTAGAGATAGTTGGTGTCGAGGTAGCTGTAGAGGTTACCGAGGGCGTAGAGCATCTCCGTCAGAGATGCAGCGGAAGCCGCGCTTCCCTGCGCCTGGGATGTGTACTGGGCTGTGCTGGGCGTCATGTACTTCTCGAATGAGGGTGCCGCGAAGACGAGCGAAGACGATAATAGAACAAGTAAAAGAACAGCCGTCAGTTTTTTCATAGTGATAGGATAATCCTCTTTTTTCAAAAGAGGGATATTTTTATCTGTATATTTTGTGTTCTTTTATTCCGTCCATATCTTTCTCCGAATTGTTTAAATAAATACAAAAGAATATACTCACAGCATGGTAATGTTCGTCGATTATCCTTCGTGGTTGTCACCGTATGTAATAGAGGGCCTTCCGGTAAGATGGTACGCTGTCATGTACATCTTCGCATTCGCAACGGCTTATCTGTTCTATTCATACACCACAAAGAGAGATAACACCATAAAGGGAGGCAAGGAGACAGCGGAGAATTTCTTCCTCACCGTTGTGATATCACTCCTTTTGGGAGCGAGAATCGGCTCCTGTCTCTTCTACGACGACGCATCCTACTATCTCACTCATCCCTGGATGATCTTCTGGCCCTTCAGAAACGGACATTTCACGGGGCTTCCCGGCATGAGCTACCACGGCGGCGTGATAGGTGCCGTGATCGGCGGCTACATCTTCACAAAGGTGAAGAAGCTGAACTACCTCAGGATGGCCGACCACATCGCACTCTGTGTCCCCTTTGCATACACATGGGGAAGACTGGGAAACTTCTTCAACGGCGAACTCTACGGCCGCATAACCACATCCCCCATCGGCATGGTATTCCCCGATGCCACTCCCTTCAGCACTGCATATAAGTGGGTGAGGGACTTCTGTGATGAAATCGGAATGGAATACTCGTCAGACCTGTACGTCAATCTCCCGCGATGGCCGAGCCAGCTCTTCGAAGCCTTCTTCGAGGGTATCGTGCTGGGAGTCATAATGTGGTTCATAATGAGAAAAATAAAGGAGAAGAGGAATCTTGCCGACGGCACGATGCTCTCTTCCTATCTTATCGGGTACGGATGCATCCGCTTCGTAATCGAATACTTCAGACAGCCCGACAGCGACATAGGATATGTTCTAAGCTTCGGCGGAAAGAGCAGCAACATCTATGTCTATGAGAGCCTCGGCAACATCTCCAAGGGACAGGTCTTCTGTTTCCTGATGATTGCCGGCGGTATCCTGCTTCTTGTAATCAGCAACGCAATAAGGAAAAGAACTAATGATAAACGAAAGAGTTGAACAGATCAGAAAATTGATGGAGAAGGACGGCATCGACGCCTGGTATGTGACAGGCACCGACCCTCATCAGAGCGAGTACGTCGCGGCAAGATGGAGAACAAGGGAATTCATCTCGGGTTTCTCCGGCTCTGCAGGAACTGTAATCATAACAAAGGACAAGGCTCTTCTCTGGGTCGATTCACGCTACTACATCCAGGGAGCAGATCAGATACAGGGAACGGAATATGTCCTCATGAAGGACGGCATGGAAGGTGTCGACAAGCCCCTCGACTGGCTGAAGAACAACATGGAGAAGGGGACTGTCGTCGGCGTTGACGGCTCGACGATATCGATTGCGGATTTCACGAATATGGAGAAGACTCTCAAGGAGAAGAAGGTCGCCCTGAAGGCTACAGGCGACTACTTCGACACTGTCTGGACTGAAAGACCCGCTCTTCCCTTCAGCAAGTGCGTGAGCATGGCAGACGAATATGCCGGATTCACGCGTTCTGCAAAAATCAACTTCGTACGTCTCAAGATGAGACAGAAGGGATATGACTGGACGTTCATCTCATCCATCGACGATATCGCATGGCTGACGAACCTCCGCGGTGACGATATCCCGTGCAACCCGGTTTTCATCTCCTACGCATTCATTTCCTTCGATAAGGCCATTCTTTTCGTAGATAAGAAGCGCTTCGACAAGGACCTGTTGAAGAAGGTAGAGGAAGATTTCGAGGTAAGACCGTATTCTGATGCATCAAAGGACATCTCGTCCCTCACGTCTAAGGGAAAGGGACTTTACTCGGGAAAGAAGGTCTGCTACCTCTTTGCACCCGCGCTCCTTAAAAAGAGGAACACCGACGATACGGATATCACGACAACACTGAAGGCAAGGAAGAATCCCGTCGAGATGGAGGGTATGAGAAGAGCACACTTCCTCGATGGTGTTGCATTCGCGAACTTCATGGCGTCCATCGATCCGCTCGGCTCCTATACGGAGCTTGAAATAGCACGCCGCTTCGAGGACGAGAGAAAGAAGATGGAAGGATATCTCGGACCTTCGTTCGAGCCCATCTCCGCATTTGCGGAGCACGGCGCAGTCGTGCACTATTCACCCTCCCCCGAGAGTGACAAGAAGGTCGAGGGACAGGGCTTACTTGTTCTCGACACAGGAAGCCAGTTCGAATTCGGAACGACCGATCTCACGCGTACGCTTCTCTTCGGCGCCGAGGCAACGGAAGCACAGAAGAAGGACTATACTCTCGTACTCAAGGGACACCTGGCTCTTGCACGTGCAATCTTCCCCAAGGGAACAGTGGGAGCACAGCTTGATGTTCTTGCAAAGCAGTTCCTGTGGTGTTCATGCGAGACATACATGCACGGTACGGGACACGGAGTCGGATGCCGCCTGAACGTCCACGAGGGGCCGATGAACATCTCTTCGCGTCTCATCGACGTTCCGCTCGAGACCGGAATGGTCATCTCCGACGAACCCGGCGTCTACAAGGCAGGAAGATGGGGAATCAGAATCGAGAACCTCATCGCATGTCAGAGCTTCGAGAAGTCGGAATTCGGTGAATTCTACAATTTCGAGGTGCTCTCGATGGTTCCTTACGAGAAGAAGCTCATCGATGTCAGATATCTCAATGATGTCGAGATAGCACAGATAGATGCATATCATCAGTGGATAAAGGACCAGCTCATCGACTACGTCTTCGAAGAGACGAAGCCCTGGCTGGAAGAGGCTACAAGCCCACTCAGAAAGTAGTTAAGCGGGAGACAATCCCGAGAGGAGAAATATTATGGTTGAACCTTTGAAAAGAAACGGAATCATAAAGAGAAACGGTCCGGTCGTCCTCGTCATCATGGACGGTGTAGGTTTCGGTAAGTACAAGGAGGGAGATGCGGTTGCAAATGCAGTCACAGGCAACCTCGACAAGTTCTATGCCACAAGTCCGTGGACGAAGCTCAAGGCTCACGGAACAGCTGTCGGTCTCCCGACCGATGCAGATATGGGAAACAGCGAAGTCGGACACAACGCAATGGGATGCGGCCGTGTATTCGACCAGGGTGCAAAGCTCGTCGCATCTTCCATCAACAGCGGAAAGATGTTCGAGGGAGAGACATGGAAGAAGCTTGTCGCCAACACGAAGGCGAACAGCTCCACACTCCACTTCATCGGACTCTTGAGTGACGGTAACGTGCACTCCCACATCGACAACCTCAAGGCAATGGTTATCGAAGCCAAGAAGGAAGGCGTGAAGAAGGTCAGAGTACACGCTCTCCTCGACGGAAGAGACGTCGGCGAGATGTCTGCTCTCGACTATTTCGATCCGTTTGCCCAGTTCCTTCAAGACCTCAGCGCTGACGGAACATTCGATGCTAAGATCGCTTCCGGCGGCGGAAGAATGGTCATCACGATGGACCGCTACAATGCCAACTGGGATATGGTAAGAAAGGGATGGGAGACTCATGTTCTCGGAGAAGGCAGATACTTCACATCCGCTCATGAAGCAATCGAGACACTCAGGGCAGAGACAGGTGCAATCGACCAGGATCTTCCTCCGTTCGTGATTGCGGAGAACGGAAAGCCCGTCGGAACAATCGAGGACGGGGACTCCGTAATCCTCTTCAACTTCCGCGGCGACCGTGCCATCGAGATCTCGAAGGCATTCCAGGAGAAGGACCTCAAGGAGTTCGACAGAAAGAGATTCCCGAAGGTAGAATATGCCGGAATGATGGAATATGACGGAGACTTACATATTCCTTCACAGTATCTGGTGTCACCACCGGCTATCGACAGGACAATGGCAGAGTACCTCTGCGCAAGCGGAATAAAGCAGTTCTCCATTTCCGAGACACAGAAGTTCGGCCACGTCACATACTTCTTCAACGGCAACAAGTCCGGCAAGTTCGATGACAAGCTCGAAGAGTATGTCGAGATTCCGTCAGACATCGTTCCGTTCGAGGAGAGACCCTGGATGAAGTGTGCAGACATCACTGAC
>CAZGNN010000057.1:0-8396 GCA_964527335.1 uncultured Spirochaetaceae bacterium
TGACCGCATTCTCCTTGTCGGCTCTCAGTCTCTTCTTGTAGTTCTCGGTATCTGCCGCGCGTCTGAGGTCGTCTTCCTTCATCTTTGCGATTGTCTCTTCGAGCTCCTTGATTCTCGAATTGAGCGCTTCTATTTCGTCGTCCTTGGATTCTTCCTTCTCGACTGTTTCGACGTCCTCGGCCTGAACAGACTCGAGTTCCTCTTCCTTCTTTTCTCCGCTTTCTTTGACTTCCTCTTCTTTCTTCTCTTCTTCAGCCATTATATTCTTTCCTTTCCTGTTTTTCTTTTTCTTCATGAGAGAAGGCCTCCCGGGCCTTCTCTATGTAAGTTAATCGTGTTTTATCAAGTCGTCAAATCAGAGGTCATCGTCGTCAGATACGTCGACGTCCACTTCGGGGCCGATTACGACGTCCATCTCCTCGAAGAGGCTCTTCTTACTCTTTTTCTCTTCCTTTTCCTTCTTCTCCTCTCTCAGAGAGTTCTGCTGGCCCTTGAGTCTCACGAGGTTGGCTTCTTCGCTGATGCGGTCATTCCTTGCCTGCGCCTTCTGGCTCTGGAGTTTTGTTCTGTCCTCCTCGAGGGAGCTTACCTCGTTCTCGAGGTTCTTCTGCTCCTGCTGGAGGTTCCAGATCTCCTCCTTCACCTTCGTGACCTTCTCGACCTGTTCGGAAAGCTCGGCTTCCGTTTCCCTTATCTTGTTTCTGAGGTCTGCAAGGCTTGCTTCAGCCTCCCTGACCTTGCCGTGTGCGGTCTCCGTCAGGATATGGTAGGCCTTCTCGCTGTCACCCGTTGCCGAAGACACCGTTCTGAGGAATTCCTCACCCTGCCCCTTGAGCTTCGAAAGTAATGCTGACGCCGTGTTGTGTGCATTCTCGACGGCTTCTCCGAGGTCGCTTGTACATCTTTCCCTGTACTGTTCCCTCTTTGTCTCGAGAGAGGCAAGTTCCTCAGCGAAGATATCCTTCTTCTCCCTGATGGTCTCGTCGAACTCGGCTTCGATTTTCTCCTTCTCCTCTCTCAGGCGAACGACCGCATCCTCGACTTCGGCCTTCTTCTCGTCGAGGCTGTCGCGGCAGGAAGCAAGAAGTGCGTTCTTCTTCTCCTCGCACTCCGTGTAGCCGCCGTCGGCTTCTCTGCGGAGTGTAGCAAAGCTCTCGCTGAACGAGGAGAGGACACTCTCCTTCTCCTGTGTGAGCTTCTCTATGTCTTCCTCGATTTTCTTTTCCTTCTCTCCGAGCTTCTCCGTGTAGTTCTCGATTGAGGCCTCAACCTCTTCCTCCTTGTCCCTGAGGTTGGCTTCGAGCGTATTCTCGGTGCTTCTCACCGCACTCTCGAGTTCCTCGGTACACTTACCCACCTTCTCCTCGAACTCTCTGAAGATTGTGTCTCTTCTGTTCTCATAGGAGAGAAGAGCGGCGCTGCGGTTGCTCTCGAGTTCCGCGTTCCTGTCATCGGCATCCTTCATGATGCTGTCCTTTCTGATTTCGAGAGCGTCAAGCTGCGCCTTGATGTCGGAGATGAAGGCTTCGATTTCAGTGCGGCTCTCCCTGACGATTGCCCTGATTTCCTCAGCCTTCGCCTCGAGGGACTCTAGCTGACTCTGTGCTTCCTTCTCCTGACTCTGGCAGATATCGTCCCAGCCCTTCTTCTCCTGGGCAATGTAATCGGAGAACTGGACTTTCGCTCTCTCTATCGACTGGGAGAAGAGAGTGAGCATCTCGCTGTTCTCCTCCTTCTGGCTCTGTGCGGCACTCTTGAGGTCCTGCTCAGTCGAGGCCACGAGTCTGACGTAGTCTGACTTGAGGGAGTCCATCTGTGCAGTGAGACGTTCCGTCTCCTTCTGGAACTGGACGGCGTATTCGTTTACGGCCTCCACCTTCCTCACTTCAGCCTGTACTGCGTAGATCCTGTTCTCGGCCTGCTCGGTCTGGACCTTGAGCTTCTTGAGTGCGTTGCCGTAGTTCTCGCAGACGCCGGAGAGGTCGTCCAGCTCCCTCTGGTGCACGAGAACGAGGTCGATTGACTCAGCAAGGTGCTCCTGCACGTCGTTCGCATGATCGACTCTGCTCGTGATGTTCTGCTCGCAGTCGCGTGCGCTTGAGGTGATGCGTCCGAGAGTCTGGGTCATCTCGTTGCGGAATGACTTCACCATAGTCGTGAAGTTCTTTATCGACTTGTCCTTCCTGTCCGCGGCACGGAAGGCCAGAAGTATTATGAGATTGAGCAGGAAGCTTATACCGATGACAATATATATTGTGGTTACAGCTGACATTTCTTCTCCTAGAATAATTTCTCTTTTAGTTCTTTCCAGTCGGCGACCGTGAGAGTGGCGTCCGACTTTTCCCTCTTCTGTGATATTAGCACACTTTTCATGCCTGCGCGCCTGGATCCTTCAACATCCTTCATCGGGCTGTCCCCGATGTAGAGGATGTTCTCCGGTGCCACGCCGAGCTTTTCGGAGAGGACCATGAAGGGCGTAAGGCAGGGCTTGCTGCGTCCGATGTCCTCACTCGAGAGCTGGACGGGAAAATAGTCCTTAATCCCCATTGCCTCAAGCTTTGAGCCGACAGGAAAATCGGAGAGTACCGCCAGCCTGTAGCCCTTCTCCTTCAGAGTCGACAGCACTTCCCTGACTCCGTCGTAGGGCTTTATGTTTTTAAAGAGTTCATAATAGCGGTCCGTGAATACCTTCTTCTCCTTCTCGAGGAACTTTCTCACTCTCCAGGACTCACCGTCCCCGTACATGATGGAGCACATCCTCTCGGCATTGGTCTCACGGGTAAGCGGTTCAAGGAGAAGGAAGCTGTCGTGAGTGCGGAGTGTCTGCCTTGCCCTGTTGTACCTGAGTGCAAACGGAAGGTGGAAGAGTGACGCCCTCAGGACTCTCCTGTGAGTCTCACATAGGGGATAGAATGTTCCGTCGATATCGAAGGCGACGGCCTTTATGGCGTTGTCGGAGAGAAAGCCCATTATCTGCCTCTCTTCGCCTTCTGCTTCGAGTTGCGCACGATGATTTCGGCCTTCTCCCTTTCCTTTCCCATTCTCGCCTTTCCGCCGGGCTTCTTCGCAGTGCCCTTCTTCGCCGATGTCGGGGAAGCGCTCTTCCTCATGACGGCTCTTATGGCCTTCTCCTCCCTGCTCGGGCCCTTCTCGTTGAGGCTCGGGTTGCGCTTACGCTCCCTGAGAGATATCTCGACAGGAACGTACGAGAAGCCCAGGTCACGCCTTATGCAGTTCTTGAGGTATGAGATGTATGTCTCCGGGAAGCCGTGTATCTTGTTGACGAAGAGAAGAAACCTGACGGGAGAAGCACTGACCTGTGTTGCATAGAGCACCTTGAAGTAGCCCGTCGCAGAGCGCGGGGGCTCCTGCTCACTCGTCCACTTCTTCAATGCCTCGTTAAGGTCAGATGTGTCTATTCTCTTCTGAAGCTGTCTGTATACCTGCCATACGATGTCGAGCATCTTTCCCACATCAGTGGCTTCCTTTGCGGAAATCGGAACAAGCGGTGCGAAGTTCAGGATCGGGAAGAGGAATCTCACCCTGTCCTTTATCGCCTCTATCTCGTTTTCCATGCCGGAGAGCCTGTCAATCTTGTTCAGGCAGAGGACAACGCCCTTGCCGCGGCGTACGATGAGCTGCGCTATCTTCTTGTCCTGTTCCGCAAGTCCCTCCGTGGCATCAATCATCAGCAGGACAACGTCAGCTTCGTCGATTGTCTTGATGGCCCTGTTGACAGAGTAGTATTCGACGTCCTCGTCGACCTTGCTCTTGCGCCTGATTCCGGCAGTATCGAGAACGGTGTAGTCGGTTCCCTTGTAGACAAAGGTTCCCTTCATGACGTCCCTCGTCGTTCCGGCGATGTCGGAGACGATGGAGATGTCGCGTCCGGTGAGAAGGTTCGTGAGCGTGCTCTTTCCGGTGTTAGGCTTACCCATGATTGCGAGCTTCACGCTTTCCGGTTCATCGGGAATCTCCTCGGTGCGTTCGAGGTTGAGCATTCCGAGAATCGTGTCCTCGAGCTCCTCGATTCCGAGTCCGTGCGCAGATGATATCCCGACAACGCGCTGGAAGCCGTACGAGAAGTGGTTCCATACAAGGTCGTCGCGGGAGGGGTCGTCCACCTTGTTGACGACAAGGACGACCTTGTCCGTATAGGGTCTCAGCTTCTCGACGAGCATCATGTCCTCGGCTGCCGTCTCCATGCAGTCCATGAGAAAAAGGATGATGTCGCTCTGAGAGAGTATCGAGAGGGACTTCTCCGTTACGGCATAGTCTATGCCGACCTTGTCTATCTTGACGCCGCCTGTGTCGACGAGCGTTACGGGGTGGTTTCCGAGAAGCCATCTCTCGGGGATGGGGTCTCTTGTGACACCCGGAGTCGGGTCGGTGATGGCCCTTCTCTTCCCCACAAGTCTGTTGAAGAGTGTGGACTTTCCCACATTCGGACGTCCCACGATGGATATGAGCGGGAGCGATGTATCTATATCTGCCTTGTTTCTTATATCAAGTTTCTCTGCCATTGAGTTTCCTCTGTATATATAACTTCTCTCATTATGATAAAATAACGGGGTTAAAATCTAGCTGTAAAAGCAAAGTGTGTCAAACCGTATTTCCGCCGGAAGAGAGATTCTTCAGGTACTCTTCCACATTTCTGTATTCTATCCCGTTATCGAGTGTGACGTTTTCCCCTCTGTAGAGTACAATCTTCCTCACGGCCTTTCCGTAGACGGCCTCCACGGCATCTGTCATCTCCCGGTTCATGAGATGGCGGTACTGCTTCGCATTTCTCTCTGAGGAATGCTTTATCTCATAGAGCTCCGAGGTTCTCGCCACATTGTCATATATGACCATGTCGAACTCGCCGTCACTGAATCTTATCTTGAAGACACGCTTCTTCACTCCCCATGATTTCATCGTATCGAGGATGACGATGTCTTCAAGCATCCTGCCCTTCACATCCTCGATTATCTTCTCCCTTATGGTATCCATCGTATCGGGAGAAAGGATGTTTATCTGCGGGTCCCTCAGCACTGCCCACACAAGAGCCTGGGCCTGACAGAATCTCATCCCCGGCTGTGTGAATATGACATGGTTTTCACTGCTGTTGAGCTGCGGCTTCTCCGGATAGCGGTTCTCCACTGTGACATTCTCTATGAGGTCGAGTGCCCTGAGGTATTCCCTTATCTCCTCAAGGTGCTCCTCGGTTATTCCGATTTTCTGCTCTTCCTTTTCCTTTATCGAGAGGATTGATTTCATCTTTTCAAGTATCCCGGACGTGTCGATTCTGTCGAGGATGTCAGTTCTCTTATCCACATTCCTCTCGGACCTCAGAAGCTGGGATGCCGACCTCAGGTCATGACTTCTGAAGAGCGCGGTGACCGTGCGGACCGTGAACGAATGGTTCATGTCCTCGATTATCCTGTTGATTGCAGAAGTGAGTTCATCCTTCTCGTAGAGCGATCTGAGAGCCCTGAAATATCTTCCGCCCCGGAAGAACTCGATAGACCTCTGAATGTTTTCGGCTATGGCGGTGTCGATGTAGCGACGTGTCGACTCGTCATCGCGGAAAGATGCGTCTCCGGCGTTGATGTCTTCGTCCCCGAAATCCGTTTCGCCGGCCCTCAGCGTTCCGCCGTAGCGTATGTATTCGTCTATGTCGTCGATACCGAGGAGTCTCGAGTGCTCCCTGAAGGGAATGTACGTCGTGTGTACCGTGACGGCCCTGTCGTAGAGTTCGTCGCTGAGTGCGAACCTGAAACCCAGCGAGTCTGTCCCGGAAAGGACTATCTTCATCCCTTCTGCACAGTAGACATCGGAGAAGAGGGAGGCCGAATCAGCGAAATCGGAGAGGAGCGTCACTTCGTCGATGAAGATATATCTGTACCCCCTGTCACGGAGAAGTGCCAGGTCCCTGTTGAGGGAAGATGTGGTGTCCTCCTTTCTGCACTTGATATAGGCAGAACGGGGGAACATGTCTCCATCCATTCCGTTTATGAGCTGCTTTATGAGAGTCGTCTTCCCGGTACGTCTGAGGCCGTAGAGTATGCAAACCCTGTCCCCGATACTGCCGCGGATATAGTTTTCGAGTACCGGATAGCAGTCTCTCTTCTGATACTTTTCAGTACTCCGGGCAAAGGATGAGAGAAAATCCCCGGTCATGACATTCGCCCGGAAGGATGGCAGAGAATTAACTCTGCCCTTTTTTCCATCAAGACTTTTCAGCTCCTTGACGAGAGCCTTCCTCTCCTCAACGAGATGCGTAAGCTCATCCACCTCGTCATCTCCTATTCGGACACTGTACTGCTGACCGTTCTGTGTCCACTGACGGTAATGGTAGGTCCTGCCGTTTATGGTCCTGTGGGTTATATATCCCTCCGGCATAGCGGAGAGTCTTTCTTCTATTTCCTCTTTCCGTGACATTGGTATCCTCATCTGAAGTTTAACCGCTTTTAACCGTGCAGTAAACGGTTAAACGGTTAAAAACTCTCATTTGAGTTTTTCTTCTCTTAATGCAATAATCGGGGTATGGAAAAAGAGAAAAACTCCTTCAGATATATCCCGGTGATGTACATGCTCCTCATCGTCATAGCGGTACCGCTCTTTTTCATTCTGCGCCCGATGATAGAGGAGAACATCACACAAAGCGGAATCAGGGGCCACTACGCACTCTGGAAGGAAAGCCGGAAGAGCGGCATGAAGGCAGACTACACCATAACGCTCTTCTCCGAGAACGGACCTGTAACGAGCGTGAGGAAAACATCGTCAGTCGACTCTCTCCACGCTCTTCTGGAAGCCCTGCTTCTTCCTCTCACGGATGAAGAGAAGAATATGGGATACGTTTCATACATTCCCGAAGAGACGGAGCTTGTCGGAGTGACGGAGGAAGACGGTTTCTTCTTCGTCTCCCTCAATTCGGCATTCCTCTCCACAACCGACATAAAGAGAGCATCCGAGCAGATAAAAAAGACCCTCGAAGAGTACTACACTCTCGAGAGCCTTACTGTCATATCCGGTAATACCGTCATAAAGATCTATACCTCTTTATAGAGAGCGCCTTTCCTGTCTCTGCATCGACTTCGATTATGACGCCGTCGATTGTTCCCTTTCCTTCGGCGACCTCGCTTCTGATCGGAAGCTGCGTAAGCTGTCTCTCTATCGACTTCTCAACCTTTGAACCTATCACGGCACCGTGGACTCCCGTGAGTCCGAGGTCCGTTATGTATGCCGTACCGCCGGGAAGTATCTTCTCGTCCCTTGTCTGGACATGTGTGTGGGTTCCGACGACTGCACTCACCGTTCCGTCGAGGGAGAACGAGAGAGCCTCCTTCTCCTCCGCGCTTTCGGCGTGGAAGTCGACGAAGATCAGGGGCGTCGTCTTCCTGATATTCCTTACGATGGCCTCTGCCTTCTTGAAGGGGTCATCGGTGTCCATCATCTCGACTCTTCCCTGAAGGTTGATGACACCTATCCTGTATTCTCCGCAGCTGCGGATCGTGAAGCCCTTTCCGACACAGGGTTCGGGATAGTTCGCGGGTCTCAGGATATCGTCCTGGCTCTCGAGGATTGAGAAGATCTCGTCCTTCTGCCAGATGTGGTTTCCGCTCGTGATGACGTCCACCCCGGATGTCTTCATCCTGTTGTAGTCGTCTATCGTGATGCCGAAACCGTCAGCGGCGTTCTCGCCGTTGCAGATGACGAAATCTATCCCGTTTTCCTTCTTAGCAGAAGAGAGCCCCAGAAAAAGGGCTCCCAATCCTGCACTTCCCGATACATCCCCCAGCATGAGGATACGGAGTGTCTTTCTGCTCACTTTGCGTACTCCACGACTCTTGTTTCACGTATGATGGTGACCTTGATCTTGCCGGGGTATCTGAGCTCGGCTTCAATCCTTTCCGCGATATCCTGTGCAATCTTCTTTGCACCCTCATCGCTGACAGTGTCACTGTTGACGAGAATTCTGAGTTCTCTTCCGGCCTGGATTGCAAATGCGTTCTCGACGCCGTCGAAGCCCTTTGCAATGTTCTCGAGAGACTCGAGTCTCTTGATGTAGTTGTCAAGGGATTCACGTCTTGCACCCGGGCGTGCGGCAGATATTGCATCCGCAATCTGCACGATGATGGCCTCGATGCTCTCGGGTTCGACATCGTTGTGGTGTGCAAGAACACAGTTCACGACCTTGCTGTCTTCACCGAGCCTCTTCACGAGTTCACCGCCGATTTCAGCATGGTTGGCTTCGCTCTCCGTCTCGGCACCCTTTCCGATATCATGGAGGAGTCCCGCACGCATTGCAAGCGTACTGTCCGCACCGACCTCGGATGCGATCATGCCGGCAAGGATGGCGACTTCCTTCGAGTGGAGAAGCACGTTCTGACCGTAGCTTGTCCTGAAGTGGA
>CAZGNN010000058.1:0-8376 GCA_964527335.1 uncultured Spirochaetaceae bacterium
GCCAGGAATAATCCAGTATGTTGACTTGTTCGCCAGGCGCTCCTACTCCCTCGGGTGGTAAAGTAACAAAAACGGGAGTAAAAGTCTAGTGTACAAGGAAAAGATTAGACAGGGCTAACCTCTGCCTGAAGAAAAGATGCCTCTATTGTTTCCCCCTGCATCAAGGAGAGAGATTTCTCAAAGTACCTCCTCTCATCCCCCTTTCCGGTGATATACTTCTAATCACTATCTCAAGAGAGGAAGAAAAGCGATGATAAAAGTGAAAGACGGCGTTTTCAGCCTTGTTACACCACACACCTCTTACATATTCACGGAAGGGGAATGCGGAATACTGGAGCATCTCTATTACGGAAGGCGCATGGAAGACTTTGATGCCGGCCTCATGAAGAACCGGCAGGTCGTCAAGATCTGCGATGCCACCGGCTACGACAAGGACCACCGCTTTCTCTTTCCCGATAACCTCATGACCGAAATCTCGACAGAGGGAAGGGGAGACTACAGGCTTCCCGGAGTGAGAGCGTCATACGATGGAGGACACTCCGTACTCGACTTCGCTTTCGACTCGTATTCCATCGTGGAGGGAATACCCTCAATCGAGGGTCTTCCGACTGCCCTCGGCGACGGCTATGAGACACTCACAGTCACACTCAAGGAGAAGTTACTTCCGCTTACTCTCCGCCTTTTCTATTCTGTCAGTGACACCTCCGATGTTATAGTCCGCAGCACCTCAATCGAAAACAGGGGAAAGGATGACATCTTCATCGAATCTCTCGCTTCCCTGCAGCTTGATCTTCCCTCCCCCGAGTGGAACCTCATAACACTCGACGGCGCGTGGGCAAGGGAGCGCTTCATCCACGATTCTCCTCTGAGGGAAGGCATCCACATCTCCTCAAGCCGCAACGGCGCAAGCGGTGCCTTCCATAACCCTGCCATAGCTCTCAGAAGCCCGGAGGCGACAGCCTTTACGGGCGATGTCTACGGCTTCAATCTCATCTATTCGGGGAACCATCAGGAATCTGTCGAACTCAGTCCCTACGGAAGGGTGAGGGTGCTAACCGGTATTAACCCGGACACATTCAGATGGTGTCTCCATTCCGGTGACACCTTCTCGTCCCCCGAGGCCGTCATGGTCTATTCTTCCTCCGGCCTCAACGGAATGAGCGCCCAGATGCATTCGTTTGTACGCCGCCAGATAGTCAGAGGCTGGTGGAAGGACAGGGAGAGGCCCGTTCTCATCAACAACTGGGAGGCCACAGGATATGACTTCGACGAGGAGAAGCTCCTTTCTCTTGCTGACACGGCAGTGAAGGAAGGAATCGAACTCTTCGTCCTCGACGACGGCTGGTTCGGTAAGCGCGAGGATGACACCACATCACTCGGTGACTGGTGCGTCAACAGCCGTAAGCTCCCTTCCGGAATCCGAAGCCTTTCGGACAAGATCCACTCCCGCGGCATGATGTTCGGTATATGGGTGGAACCGGAGATGGTGAGCGAGGACAGCGACCTCTTCAGGGAGCATCCCGACTGGCGCATCTCGATTGATGGAAGGGAGCCGGGAATCGGACGCAACCAGTACGTCCTCGACTGGACGAGGGAGGATGTGACGTCATACATGACGGATGTCATCTCCTCCGTCATAGAGGAGAGCAGGGCCGACTACGTGAAGTGGGACATGAACCGCTTCCTCTCGGACTTCAATTCCAGCGGAAGCGGAAGATATTACATGGGAGAGTTCTTCCACAGGTATGTTCTCGGCTACTACCGTGTGATGAAGGCTCTTACGGAGAGGTTCCCGAAGGTGCTCTTCGAGGGCTGTGCCTCGGGCGGCAACAGATTCGACCTCGGAGTTCTCTGCTATTCTCCTCAGATCTGGACGAGTGATGACACCGATGTCCTTATGAGACAGTATATCCAGGACGGGACAAGCCTCTTCTATCCGCAGTCAGTCATGGGCTGCCACGTCTCGGCGTCCCCGAACGGACAGACGCTCCGCATTTCTTCGATAGACGACCGCTTCAATGTGGCCGCATTCGGAATACTGGGCTACGAACTCGACCTTACGAAGCTCGATGAGGATGAACTCGATGCCATCTCCTGTCAGGTGAAGTTCTACAAGGAATACAGAAAGCTTTTCCAGTACGGGGATTTCTACCGTATCAGGGACTATTCGAAAGGCAGTATGGAATGGATGGTCAGTGACGGGGAAAAGGCTGCATTTTTAAAGGCATACGCTCTCAACATGCCTTCGATGCCGAATGACAACAGACTCATAATTCCTCTCGACAGGGCTGGAATGAAAGACGGGAAGAGGTATCGGATTACAAGGCGGCGTGCTCTCATCGACAGAAAGAGGCTCGGGGAGACCGGTGAGAAATTCGGCGCGATGGAGTATACTCCTTCATTCTCCGTAACAGCGTCGGCAGAGCAGATTGAAAATGCAGGAATAATCCTTATTCAGCGCTTCTACGGTAACGGGGACATAAAGGCAACGAGGATTCTTCCCGACTTCTCGACGGAGCTCTATACCGTAGAGGAAGAATCCTGACTGGAGAGAGATGCAATTTACGTGCAGACTGTTATAATACAATACAGAAAGAAAAGAGGAGACAGACATGTCGGACAACAGAATAAGAATAGCAATAGCGGGAGTCGGGTCGAGAGGAAAGAACGCCTACGGACTGGAACTCACATACATGAAGGACAGGGCAGTCGTCACTGCCGTTGCAGATACGAATGAGGAGAGACTGAATCTTGCAGGAGACATGCACGGTGTTCCCTCTTCCATGAGATTCCACTCGGCAGAGGAGATGCTCTCCCTTCCCAAGCTCGCGGACGCAGTCTTCATCTGCACGCAGGACAGGCAGCATGTGCCAGAGGCTCTGATGGCACTCAGAAAAGGGTACGACGTGATGCTCGAGAAGCCGATTTCCCCTTCTCTGGAGGAACTTCAGGAAATAACGAGAGTGCAGCGCGAGACGGGACGCCGTGTCGTCGTCTGTCATGTTCTCAGGTACACTCCGTTCTTCCAGACGATAAAGAAGACAATCGACAGCGGAAAGATCGGTGAGGTAGTTTCAATCCAGGCACTCGAGAACGTACGCTACTGGCATCAGGCTCATTCCTTCGTAAGGGGTAACTGGAGAAGGGAGGATGAGACAAGTCCGATGATTCTCGCCAAGTGCTGCCATGACCTCGATTACCTTGTGTGGCTCTGCGGCAGAAAGTGCGAGCGTGTCTCGTCGTACGGCTCTCTCATGTACTTCAAGCCGGAAAACGCCCCCGAGGGTGCGGCAATGCGCTGTACTCAGGGCTGCAAGGCCAAGGACAAGTGTCCCTACGATGCCGAGAAGATATATCTCACGAACAGGGAGACGGGTATCCTCCACGGCAACACTGAGTGGCCTGTGGATGTTCTTGCCGAGAATCCGACGGAAGAGAAGATACGTTCTGCAATCGAGAACGGCCCCTACGGAAGATGTGTCTTCCACTGCGACAACGATGTCGTCGACCATCAGATAGTCAACATGGAGATGGAGGGCGGTGCCGCAATCACCCTCACGATGAGTGCATTCACATCAATCGGCGGAAGAACCGTTAAGGTGATGGGAACCCTCGGTGACCTCTGGGGTGATATGCACGAGAACAGGATAAAGATCACGCGTTTCGGCGAGGAGCCGGAGATTATCGACCTCGGAAAGGAGGAAAGGGACTTCGCGGGACACGGAGGAGGGGACCACCTCCTTGTCGAGGAGTTCGTCTCCCTCATGGAAGGTGCAGAGCCTAACGACACCGTGACGACGCTCGAGACAAGCGTCGAGAGCCACCTCGTGGCACTTGCGGCAGAGAGAAGCCGTATTCACAACGGCGAAAGCATCGAGATAGCGCCTCTCAGAGGCTGAATAATATAACCGCCCCTTTTCCCGGGGCGGTTGATCATAGTCGGCATTACTTCACTTCAGGAGGAATGTTCTTACCTGGAAAGGCTTGAAGGTCAGAGTGTCTCTCTTGATTTCTTCAGAGAAGTTCTCTTCTGTCATGTCGCATTCATATTTGCTCTTTCCTGATGTGATGATTATCTTACCGACGGAACCGAGAGCTTCGTAGAATCTGAGAACTATGCCGTCTTCCTTCTCGCTGACCTTGACTGTCTCGAGTACGACTTTTCCTTCCACCGTTTTTACTCCGAACGGAAGTGAGAACATCGTTCTGATTTTTTCCGGCGGATTGAATACCCTGTAGCCGTCGTCTATCGCCTTCTCAAGTCCCTTCACGGAGCCTTCCTCGACAAAGAAGGAGTAGCTGAAGGAGTGCTTTCCGATGTCTGCTGTCGGATCGGGTGCCTGAGGAGAGCGCAGGAGCGATATGCTCATCTCTCCTCCCTTCACCCTGTAGCCGTATTTCGATGCCGAAGCAAGGATGCAGCTTGTAGCGGCATCCTGAAGCATCGTCCATTCGTGCGACGGAGTCTCGAACTGAGCGCGTTCTATTGATGTGTTCTCGCTTGTGGAGCGGCTTACGTGGCCGAACGGAACGGAGAACTGTGCGTAGGGCGCACTGATTGTTGTCGGGAATTCGGAACGGAGAATCTTGTGCTCTTCCCTCCAGTCGACCTTAGTGTCGAAATCAATACGGAGGCTGTCACCGTGGATTACTGTCGTCTGTGACATCTTCGACTTCGGGGAGAGGACAAATTCTGTCTTTACAAGCACATTGCCGCCTTTCTCTTCGACGGTGAGTGACACAGGCTTTCCGATTCTCTTCCTGCCTTCGATTGTGTCATACTCCATGTCCCAGGCATCCCATGCTATCGTGGTGTCGGGGGAGAGAGTTATCGTGTTGAGA
The DNA here is from genome assembly GCA_964527335.1 of uncultured Spirochaetaceae bacterium. Classification (GTDB taxonomy): domain Bacteria; phylum Spirochaetota; class Spirochaetia; order Sphaerochaetales; family Sphaerochaetaceae; genus Ornithospirochaeta. Next base: position 4,843 of record CAZGNN010000058.1, read on the forward strand.
GACTTTCCGCTCCCGACAAGTTCCCTGTCGTCTCTTGTGACGAGGGACGATATTCCTCCCCAGTCATCAAGTTTGATGACACCCCAGTGGGTGTAGACTGTTCTTTCATCGAGGAGGGAAGCCCTGAATGCATCACTGTCATTCTTCTCGAATGTAAGTGTATTGAAGTCGAATGTCCTGAGCTTTGCGTCCCTGTCCTGAAGAAGGGAAACGGCCTTTTCTGTGTCGTCGAGGGCTTTCCTGTAGGAAGCCTTCGCCTCCGTCATCGCCCTTTCTATGCATGAGCCCGGAAGGATGTCGTGGAAGTGGTTCGTGAGAAGAGTCTTCCACGAGGAGTCTATGAGTGCCTTCGCCTCAGTGTACCTTCCGCTCTTTCCTTCGTCTGCGAAGACAAGAGAGAGGAGACAGTCCGCGTTGTGGAGCGCTCTCTCGAGTGCCTTGTTGTACTTCTTGATGTCGGCCTGTACCGTGTAGGTTCCCCTGTGGAGCTCGAGGTACAGTTCTCCCTTATAGACGGGAAGCGTCTCGGGAGGAGAGAGGGTGAAGATTGTCTTCATCGCCTCTTCGAGTTTTCCCCAGCGGTTCTTCGGCATGCCCTGAAGATTATGCTCCCTCTCGATTTCCTCGAGGTCCTCGAGCATCGTTCCGCCGCCGCCGTCACCTTCTCCTACGCTCCTCAGGAGTGCCGGCTGGAGGTCCTTGTGGCGTATCTTACCCCAACACTCGGCAATCTGCTCGGGTGTGTTCTTCCCTTCATATGCTCCGATTATCATATGGGCGGGAATCTTCGTTCCGTCGATTCCTTCCCATACGAAGAGGTCGTAGGGGAATGCGTTGGTGTCGTTCCAGCCTATCTTGCTCGTGACGAAGTATTCCATGCCGCAGCCACGGAGTATCTGGGGAAGCTGTGCATTGTAGCCGAATGAATCGGGTATCCAGAAGACACGTCCCGAGTAGCCGGGATAGAGACTTCTGTTGGCCCTGAGGCCGAATATGAACTGTCTGATGAGAGCTTCTCCCGAGGGCAGCATGCAGTCGGGTTCTACCCAGCTTGTGCCCTGAGGTTCCCATTTTCCCGCCCTGTATGCTTCGAGTACTTTTCCATATACCGAAGGATACTTCTCCTTCACCGCAAGCATCTGCACGGGCTGTGTGAACATGAAGGAGAATGACGGGAACTCTGATGTGTAGTTCACCATGTTGAGAGCAGTACGCGCTGCCTTTCTCGTCGTCTCGCTTATGGGCCAGAGCCATGCGTGGTCGAGGTGCGCGTTTCCCACCGATATAACCTCGGGCGTAAGTGTTCCGTTCTCGGCTTTGAGAAGGGGTTCGAGAAGCTTTCTGACGCCTACGGCCTTCTCTTCGAGAACGCTGTCATCCTCGTGGAAATCGAGCTGGAGAAGGCTCTTCTGAAGTGTCGAGATGATCTTCTGATAGAGAAAACCTTCCGTGTCGAGCGTTTTGCTCAGCCCTCTGAGGACTACGGCGTCAAAGTAGAGTCCCCAGAGATTTTCGTTCTTTCTGAGAATGCGGGGAGTGGAAAGTCGGAGAGGGTAGCTCTTCTTCTTTACGGCAACTGCCGTCAGGACTCTCCCGCCTTCGCTCGGATGATAGCCCGGGAAGTGGTGTCCTCCCCAGGCTTCAGCCTTTATTTCAAGTGCGGGGGCATCGAGGAATCTGTTTATTTTCAGGAGCGGATGGAAGGGATTGACTGCGCCTTCGGGTTTTCCGTTGATGTAGACGAGCGTATCTGTCTCGGGGATGAACTCGAGATAGATATCCCCGTCCTTCTCGATATTCTCCGTACTGACTTCCGCCCTGAACCAGAAGTTCGTCCACGGCTTACCGTATTCGAACGGGTATTTCCGGATTTCCGTCCACTTCAGTTCGTCTCCGGCAGGGGTGTCTCCATACTCCTTCTCTGTCGATGCGGAGTACCAGACGGCACCGGTTTTTATTTCGCTCGTCTTTCTTCCTTCAAGCTCTGCTATAATCTGGTCAACTCTTCTTTCCGCTTTCCTGTCCAGCACTTTTATCCTCTCATTGCCCTGAATCCGTTTTCGAGGTCCTTTATAAGGGCATCCTTGTTCTCGAGGCCGATATGAAGTCTTATGAGACCAACTCTCTCCTCGGGAATCTTCTCCCCTTCCTTATAGTGGGATGCGTTGGGGTAGACAAGGCTTTCGTAGCCGCCCCAGCTGACTGTTCTCTTGAAATACTTCAGGGCATTGACGAACTTCTTCACGTCATCGACGTTCTTCGTCTTGAGTCTGAAGGAGAAGAGCCCGCTTCCGCCTCTGAGCTGCTTCTTTGCGAGGTCATACTGCTCGTATGACGGGAGAAGAGGGTAGAGAACCGATTCGACTTCTTCCTGCTTCTCGAGCCATGATGCGACCGTGAGTGCATTGTCGTAGTGGACGGGCATTCTCACGTGGAGTGTCCTGAGGTTACGCAGGATCAGCCATGCCATGATCGGGTCGGGTACCGGTCCGAGTGCCAGGAACTCCGTCTGGAAGAGGTGGACCATGTCCTCCTTCTTCCTTGCGACGATGACTCCTGCGATGAGGTCGGAGTTGCCTCCGAGATACTTCGTCGCGGAGTGCACGACGAGGTCGACGCCCATGTCGATCGGGTTCTGGAAGATCGGGGTCGCCCAGGTGTTGTCGATTATCGTCTTGATGCCGTGGCTGTGTGCAAGGTCACATACGGCCTTTATGTCCTGAAGCTTGAACGTGAGTGACGTCGGGCTCTCGAGATAGATGACGCTTGTATTGGGTCTGATGGCCTTTTCGAAGTCCTTTGTGTCCCTGCCGTCGACGAACGTGCATGTTATGCCGTAGCGCGAGAGATACTTCTCGACGTGGTACTGTGCCCAGTCATACGCGTCGCGTACCATGATGATGTGGTCACCGCCCTTGAGACAGCTGAAGATTGCGCACGATATCGCGGCAACACCGCTCGAGACAAGCTTAGCCGCCTCTCCGTGCTCGAGTTCGGCAATCTTCGCTTCGCAGAGATTGACCGTGGGGTTATTGCCCCTCGAATAGATGAAGTTCGACGGCTCGTCCGCGAGTGCGTCCCTGAGGGCATCATAATCCTTGAAGCAGAAGATTGATGTCTGGAATATCGGTGGGCTCACCGCTCCGAACGGCATGTCATCTTCGCCCATGTGATGAAGAATGTCAGTAATTTCCCTGTGTTCCATATTGTTCCTCCCTTAGCCCTTGACTCCGCCTTCGGTGAGTCCGGCTACGATGTATTTCTGTCCGATTCCGAATACAACCATTGTCGGAAGAAGTGCGACTACAATACCTGCGCTCATCAAATCCCAGCTGACACCCGCCTTCGATATGAAGGAGTTGAGTGCGACGGGAACCGTGTAGAGGCTCGATTTGTTGATTATCATTACCGATATGAAGAGCTCGTTCCAGATGTTGATGAATGCGAAGCAGAATATTGCCGCAATGCCCGGGAGAGTTGTCGGCAGTACGATGTGGACTATCGACTGGAAGAGATTGCATCCGTCAATCTTCG
>CAZGNN010000059.1:0-8318 GCA_964527335.1 uncultured Spirochaetaceae bacterium
CGGCAGTCGAAAACGACGGCACTGAGTCTCGTGTACTCGAGAGGAAAAGTTTTGTTCATCACATCGAAGTGCGTTCCTATGTGCCCCGAAAGTGCCTTGCTCTCTTCCTTCCCTGCCACGTGTACCATGTCAGGCGTAATCTCAAGCGTAATGTCGTACAGCATTCTCTTTGTCTCCCGGGAAACATTCTATCACGGGAAAGGAGAAAACATGTGATAGTTTTTTCCTTTCTCTGCTACAATTGGGGAAGAATGACTGAAAAGGAAATACTTGACTTCATCAGGGACAACGAACCCCATCCCCTCCACGATGCCGCGGTGTCTTCCACGCTTGACGAATTTCTCGAAAAGGAGAAGAACGAATCGTTCTCCGACATGCTTTTCCGTCTCATCAGGGAAAAGGGAATGAGTGAAGTCGAAGTCTACAGAAAAGCAGGACTCACACCCCAGCACTTCTCGAAGATACGAAGCCGCCGCGGCTACCAGCCGACAAAGGAGACGGCGCTCGCTCTCTCCCTTGCCCTGAAGCTGACGCTTCCGGAGACGAAGGACCTCCTGCGTACTGCAGGACTTGCGTTCACCCATGCAGATAAAAGGGATATCGTAATCGAGTATTTCATCATAAACCGCCAGTGGGATATATTCCTCGTCAACGAGACACTTGATTCTCTGTCACTCCCCATTCTCTGAAAAATGTAGCCTCTCGGGCTAACACGCACCTTCCATTCCCTCCTATCGTAATAGCGTAAAGGAGAAAAGAAATGGCAAGGCTATACTCACAGCATACATCCGTCTGCAGTTACGGCGGAAAAGAAAATCTCCCCATCCGGACAAAAGACGGAGTTATGACAACCGGAGAACCGGAAACAAAAGACTACGGCAAGAGGTTTAAGAATATAGAGGCCGACATTAGGAAAATTCCTTCCACTCTCAATCCAGAGACTGAAAAGAGAAAACACACATGGAGGTTCTCATTATGATATACACTTCTCTCACAAGAAAGGCTCTCGTTATTTCCTTCGAGGCACACAAGAACCAGAAGGACAAGGCCGGCGTTCCATACGTCTTTCATCCATACGAAGTCGCATCCCGGCAGACGGATGAATATGCTGCGGCAGCTGCTCTCCTCCACGACACTCTCGAAGACACGTCTCTCACCGTTACGGACCTTGAAGACGCATCCATTCCCCGTCCCGTCATCGAAGCCGTCTGTCTCCTCACACACACTCCCGGAGAGCCGTACCTTGACTACGTACGGAAAATAAAGACCAATCCGATTGCCCGCTCCGTCAAGATTGCTGACATCACGCACAACATGGATTCGACAAGGATGGAGCAGCCCACCCCAGGGTGGAAAGAGAAGAGAAAACTCTATGAAAAGGCACTCGAAATTCTTGAAGAATAGAAAAAGTGTATTTTTCAGTGGGCTCAGATAACGGAAAAGTGTATTTTTTGACTCCTTCAAAAATCAGAAAAGTGTTCAGGCTTGCTTTCATGCAGGAAAAAGTGTATATTTCAGATAAGATAAAATAAGGAAAAGTGTATTTTTCACAGCCTCCAAAATACGGAAAAGTGTGATGGGAATGTTCAGGAAAATAAAGAGCCATATAACGGAACACCTAAAATCAGGGTCAGAAAAAATACTTCTGATAGACGGGGCAAGGCAGGTAGGAAAGTCCTACATAATAAGGGAAGCGGGAACGGAACTCTTCGAAAACTACATTGAAATCAATCTTCTTGAAGATTCCGTGAGCGACAAGCTTTTCGAGAAGGCGAAAACCGTTGATGATTTCTATCTCACTCTCAGCATGATTGCCGGAGACAGAATGAAAAGCAGATCCGACACGCTGGTATTCCTTGACGAAATACAGGTATATCCGCACCTTCTCACAATGCTGAAATTCCTCAGACAGGATAACAGATTCACCTACATAGCCTCGGGTTCCCTTCTCGGTGTGACTCTCTCATTGACGTCATCCATTCCCATGGGGAGCATTGAGATAATGCATATGTACCCGATGGACTTCGAGGAATATCTTATTGCGTCAGGCGTCGGCAGCCTTGCACTGGATACTCTGAAATCGAAGTTTCTGAAAAGGGAAGCCCTGGAAGAAAAGGCACATGAGAAGATGATGGACTACTTCAGAAAATATCTTCTCTCGGGAGGACTTCCGGATGCGGTGAAGGCATTTATAGAAACGAAGAACATAGCCGCTGTAAGAAAAGTACAGGGCGAAACACATGATTTCTATGGTGCTGACGCCTCGAAATACGACACAGAACATAAACTTAAGATAAGAAGAATCTATGACATGATTCCATCATCTCTGGAAAACAGGAAGAAAAGGCTGAAATTCAGAGATATCGAGGAGAAGAAGGGGAAACGATGGTCAGACTACCAGGACGAATTCGACTACCTCACGTCTTCGGGAATCGCCCTTGAAGTACAGGCTGTCTCAACACCGGTCTTTCCGCTTACGGAACATTCGGGAAAGAATCTGCTGAAGCTCTATCTCAACGACGTCGGTATCCTGACGGGAATACTTTATCAGAACAACATCAGGGCTGTCCTGGATGACACCGTAAGCCTAAATCTCGGGACAGTATATGAAGCAGTTGTTGCCGAAGAGCTGAAGGCCCACGGACACAGTCTCTTCTATTACGACAACAAAACAAAAGGCGAAGTTGACTTCCTTCTCAATGACTACTCTTCTCTTTCCGTTCTTCCGATAGAAGTCAAGTCGGGAAAGGACTACACAGTCCACAGTGCCCTGGACAGTTTCATCTCGAATCCAGACTACAATGTAAAGAGTGCAGTTGTTCTTTCCAATGAACGGGAAGTCTACACTGATAAGAACGGCATAACATACCTTCCGGTATATTATGTCATGTTCCTGTGAATTCGCGCGAACGCAGTCTTTCCTGTCAGCTCTTATGTTTGCTGTACACACGAATCACTATAAGGCAACACTGCAGGAATGAAGGATTATTTCTTAACTTCTTCCTGTAATTCAAGCAGATACCTGTCAAAATCAGACATGAACAGTCTGTCCTGGATAATGCGGTACTTTTCAAATTCAGTCTCAGCTTTTGACTGGGCAATCTCAGCTGTGATCCGGCCTGCATTCTGAAGCAGTTCCCTGTCATCGGCCATAAGGAACAGATCCAGACGTTTTGCCCAGTCTTCCATTGTCATGGGAATATGACGTTCTGCCCTGTCTTCTGCCAGATCCAGATATGCTGACACGATACGTTCCAGAGACCGCAGCTCCTCGTCACTCAAATAATTCTTGGCAATGCTCACGTCACTTTTTACAATTTTCCCGTCTGGGGCTGCTTCCCAGGTCGTAAGACCCATATGCGGCTTTTCTGCATCTGCACGTTCATAGATCAGCTCTGCAGCAGTATGTCCGTGGACTGCATAATGCATCTTATTCTGAACCTTTGCGAAAAACTGCTTTGTTGTCTTTGCCGTTCGGTCATAATCAAGTGCTGTTGCATAGATATCGGTTATCTTCTGGTAGAACCTGCGCTCGGACAGACGTATTTCACGAATCTGCTCCAGCAGACGGTCGAAGTACTCTACAGTAAGCACAGATCCACCATTCTTCAGCCGCTCATCATCCATGACCCATCCCTTGATGGTGTATTCTTTGACAATGCCGTTGGCCCACTTGCGGAATTGTACTGCCCGCTCATTATTCACCTTGAAACCGACTGCAATAATCATTTGAAGATTGTAATGAGCCACTGCACGACTCACCTTTCGTGAACCTTCATCCTGAACTATTAAGTATTTCTTAATAGTTGAACCCATTTCCAGCTCTGAATCATCATAAATCTTCTTTATATGCTGACTTATTGCAGCAACGCTAACACCATACAGTATTGCCATCATCTTCTGGGTCAGCCATATGTTCTCGTCCTCGTAGCGCATCTCAATGCTGTCAATCTGATCTCCGGCAGAGGCAACATATGTCAGGTATTCCGCTGCACTGGATCGTATGGTTATTTCATCTTTCTTCTTTGCCATATGAACGGTCTCCGTCTCTTAGAATTATCTGAAAAAACAGAAAAAATCGGGCTTTTTGCACCTTACTTCTGCAAGCGTGACAACAATACCACCGTCTCAACGTGTGATGAACCCGGGAACATGTCGACAGGCTGTATCTCGAGAACACGGTAGGGCGTGAAGCGCATGAGGTATCTCAGGTCACGTCCGAGGGTCTCGGGGTTGCACGATATGTACACAATCCCGTCGGCTTCCATCTTCGATGCTGCTGCGAGGAACTCCTCGGTCGACCCCGCTCTGGGAGGGTCGAGGAATATTATGTCATACTTCTCTCCCCTCTTCTTTGCTTCCTTCAGGTACTTCGAGGCGTCCTCGTTGACGAAGACGGCGTTCTCTATACCGTTATTGAGCGCATTCTTCTGGGCATCCTTCACGGCCTTCGGGTTAGATTCGACTCCGGTGACGCTGTCGACGCCGTACGTGGATGCAATGAGGCCGATGGTTCCAGTTCCGCAGTAGGCGTCGAGAACCCTGTCTCCTTTTCTCAGGCGTGCGAACTTCATCGCAGTGCGGTAGAGAATCTCGGTCTGCTCGGGATTCGTCTGGAAGAAGCTCTTCGCGCTTATCACAAAGTCGAGACCGCAGATTCTCTCCGTTATGTATCCCCGTCCGTAGAGAAGAATCTCCTCGTCTTCCTCCTCCACGACCATGTTTGTGTCGCGGTTGTTGATGATCTGGACAACCGAGGTGACGAAGCTGTTCTTCTGGTGGAGTGCGGAGACGAAGTCCGCCTTATGGTCAAAGTCCTTCCTGGCAGTCACGATGGCCACGAGAGCTTCGCCTGTGGAGCGGCTGACTCTGATGAGGATGTGTCTGAGGTCGCCCCTTCTCATATCCTCATCATACGGTGATATGGAAAAACGCTGCGCCATCTGCCTCACGGTCTGAAGCACGGCCGTAGCCTTTCCGTCCTCGAGAGAGCACGAGCGGATGGGGATGAGCTTGTGGCTTCCACGGCGGTACTGACCGGTGATGAACGAACCGTCCCTGTCGATGCCGCATACAGCCTGGACTTTGGTCCTGAAGTGAGTGAGGTTTTCTGCCGGGATAATCTCGTTCACGCGGCCGAAGCGGGAGCAGTACTTCCTGACAGTCTCCTCCTTGAACACGAGTTCAGTCTGATAGCTTTCGTTGACATAGTCACAGCCGCCGCATTTACCGTAGAGCGGACACCATCTCTTCTCTCTCATCGTCTCAATCCTCCAGGGAAGCAAACTGCGAGAGGTAGAGCTTACGGTATTCGCCGTTCTCTATTCTCATCAGTTCGTCATGTGTTCCCTTCTCCATAATAGTCCTGTTGCCGACAACGAATATTTCGTCGGCGTTTCTTATAGTCGAAAGCCTGTGGGCGACTATGAAGGACGTTCTGCCCTTCATAAGAACCTTCAGTCCTTCCTGCACCATCATTTCCGTACGTGTGTCGACATTGCTCGTCGCTTCGTCGAGGACAAGCACCTTCGGGGATGCGATGAGCGTACGCGCCAGTGCCACGAGCTGCTTCTGCCCCGAAGAGAGGGAAGCATCCTTTATGAGGGTGTCGTAGCCGTTGGGAAGGGACTCGATGAGGGATGTGAGATTGAGCTCGGCGATTCTCGCCTTCATCTCATCCTCGCTCACTTCCTTTCCGTAGAGAAGGTTCTCCCTTATCGTGCCGCTGAAGAGCACGGAGTCCTGGGGCATGACCGCAACGGTCTGTCTCAGGCTTCTGAATGTCGCCTTACCGACATCCTGACCGTCAATCAGCACTTCTCCCTTCACGGGGTCGTAGAACCTGGCAAGGAGGTTGATTATCGTGGTCTTTCCCGCTCCCGTGGGACCCACCAGGGCGATGGTCTCCCCGCCCTTCGTTCTGAAGGAGAGGTTCTCGATGACGTTGGTCTCCTCCTCGTCGGGGTACGAGAACGTCACATTCCTGAATTCGACGTCGCCCCTCTCCGCCTTGAGCTCCACTGCATTCTCGCTCTCTGTTATGTCGCTCTTCTCGTCCATCATCTCGAAGACTCTAGCTGCTGCAGTCATGTTGTTGATGAGGGTGTTGTAGAGAGAAGCAAGGCTTCTGATAGGCTGCCAGAAATACCCGATGTATGTGATGAAGGCAAGAATCTCACCGACCGTGCATTCTCCTTCGGGCAGCCAGCAGACTGCACAGAGAAGGAGGAAGACATACCCGAGGGCCTGGCTTGCGTTGATTATGATACCGAAGCTGTCGGAGCGCTTTATGGCCTTCACCCAGCTCGAGTAACACTCTGTGAGTAATCTGTCGCACTCCTTCTCAGTCTCCTTCTCGGCCCCGAAGGACTGTATGGCACGGATTCCCGAATAGTCCTCGTGAACGAAGGATGTGAAGTTGCTCTCCTTCTTCCTGAAGGTCTCCCAGTTGTGGTAGCCCTTTATTACAATGAGGTATGTGCTCGTCACGAGGAACGGGATGATAATGAACGACGACAGTGCGAGGAGCGGATTCATCACGACCATGATCACCATGATCGATATGAGGAAGACGAATGACGGGATAAGCGAACTCGTGAGACTCTTCGTTATCTCCTTGAGCTTGTCGCAGTCGTTGATGACACGCGTGATTATCCTTCCCGATGGACGGGAATCGAAGAACCCGAGGGGAAGGGAGAGTATGTTCCTGTACGTATCTGTACGTGCACGGTAGACGATATCGTTGGCCATGCGGTTCGTCATGCGGTCACGGATTATCACGGTGATACCCCAGAAGACGGAGAGGGCGATGGCTATCGCGACGGTTATGAGAAGCCCCTTCATGTTTCCCCCTGCGATATCCTCATCGACTGCCTTCTCCGTGAAGATCGGGACAAGCGTCTTGCTGAACGACCCCGCCACCGCCAGAACGGATATGAATATCACCTTTCCGCGGTAATCCGAGCAGTATTTCAGAATGCGGCGGATGGTCTCCATCTTCCCGACGGAGGAGTTGTTTTCATCTTTCTTGTAGTTCTGTCTCATGCCTTCCCTCCTTCCTCGGGGTACTGCGAGATGTATGTCTCCCAGTAGAGTCCCCTCTTTTCAAGAAGCTCGGCGTGTGTGCCGCGCTCTGCGACAGAGCCGTTTTCGAGTACGATTATCTCGTCCGCACTCTTCACTGCAGATATCCTGTGGGCGGTTATGAGAAGGCTTCTCTTCCCTTCCTTTCTTATCGTATGCTCGATTTCCCTCTCGGTTTCCATGTCGAGGGCAGATGTCGCATCGTCGAGGATTAGAAGCTGGTTGTTTCTCATGAATGCGCGTGCGATGCTGAGTCTCTGCTTCTGACCGCCACTGAGTCCCACGCCGCGCTCTCCGATGACCGTATCCCAGCCGTTCTCGAGCTTTTCGATGAAGGATGCGGCCTCTGCGCTCTCCGCAGCCGCCTTCACCTCATTCTCGTCGTAGCACTCCCTGTGTCCCAGTGCTATGTTGTTCTTGACGGTATCGGAAAAGAGGAATACGTCCTGCGTGACGATAGACGAGAAACCGCGCGAAGAGGAGAGCGTCATGTCCCTCATGTCGACGCCGTCAATCGTCACCCTTCCCTCCGTCGGATCGATGAAGCGTACGGCGAGAGATGTCACGAGGCTCTTTCCCGAGCCCGACGCGCCCATGACTGCGACTGTCTTACCCGGTTCTATCGTGAAGGAGACGTCCTTCAAGAGGTCCTTTCCTCCTGCGGAGAAGGAGACGTGTTCGAAGGCCATCGTACCCTTATGTGTGTCGACACTTCTTTCCCCGTCCCTTATCTTCGGTTCGTTCTCCATGATGGCCTTCACCTTTCTCCATCCCGCACGGGCATTGGAGATTTCGATGAAGAGCCAGCCCACTTCCATCATCGGCCAGCTGAGCTCGTTGGTGTACTGTATGGCTGCAGTGAGCTCTCCCAGCGTCATTCGTCCGTTTATGACTTCGATTCCCCCGATGAGAATCGTGAGGGGAACCATCATCAGTGCTATGACGCTCTCTGGTGTGCACCAGTGCACCCAGAGATAATCAAAAGAGCGGCTGAGATTCCGGAAAGCCTTCGCTTCACCCCTGAAGCGGCTGTTCTCCTTGTCCTCCCTTCCGAACGACTTCACGGTCCTTATTCCCATGATGGCCTCGGATGCTGCCTGGTTGAGGTCCGCGCGCTTGTCGGAGATTGCGTCGGAGAGCTTATCTCCCTTCTTCTCGCTGCGGAACGCGAGGAACGCTATGACCGGCAGACAGACAAGAGGCACCATTCCACATTTTGCAGATACGCTCATCAG
>CAZGNN010000060.1:0-8314 GCA_964527335.1 uncultured Spirochaetaceae bacterium
AATCGAGAACTTCCGTCCTCTTCAGTCTCTTCGCTTCGTCGTAGGGTGTGATTCCCTTCCTGTTGCTCCTGAGGGGATAGAAACCTCCCCTCTCGACAAGGTATCTTGCACACTCTGCGTTTCCGCTCCGGGAAGCGTAGAACAGAACATCGTTACCGTCACTGTCGTGCTCGACGAAGTTCGTCCCCGTCCTTTCCATTATCTCCATGAGTCTTGTCTTGTTGCCGCTTTCTGCAACCGCAAAGACCTCTTCCATACTTACCGGTGAACTGCTGACCATAGATTAACCCTTTACTGCGCCGATCATGACGCCCTTGACGAAATAACGCTGTATGAACGGATACACACAGAGAATCGGGACAGTTGCGACTACGATCGTTGCAAACTGTATTGTCTCGCTTATGAGAGTATCGTCAATACCTGCGGACATGTCTGCCGTCTCGTTCTGTATGAGAATCTCCCTGAGGATGAGCTGCAGGGGGTATCCCGACTTCTTGTGGATGAAGAGCATTGCGTTGAACCATGCGTTCCAGTTCGATACAGCATAGTAGAGCGTGATTACCGCAATTGTCGGCTTCACGAGCGGTGCCATTATCTTCCAGAGAATCGTCCAGTCGTTCGCTCCGTCGAGACGTGCCGACTCCTCAAGGGAATCGGGAACTGTCAGCATTGCCGTCCTCATGATTATGAGGTTGTACGTGCTGATTGCAGACGGGATTATGAGAGACCAGATCGAGTTGTTGAGCCCCACTCCCTTCACCACGAGGTAGAAGGGAATCATGCCGCCGTTGAAGTACATGCTGAATACGATGAAGAGCATGATCACGTTCTTGAACATCACGTCCTTTCTCGAGAGGCAGTACGCAGCCATCACAGTGAGGAAGAGCGAGAGCGTGGTGCCGACGATGACGATGAAGAGCGTGTTCATGTATCCCGTAAGGATGTTCTTGTTCTTCGCAACTGCCTTATAGGCCTCGAGAGTCGGGTTGAGGGGCGTCAGCAGAAGGCCTTCGTGCCTTACATAGTCGGAGGGGTTACTGAACGATGCGGCAACGACATGGAGAAGCGGTATGAGGACCGCAACGACGAGGGCGATCATGAAGATGACGTTGAAGACGTCGAATACCCTGCTTCCTATACTTTCTTTCATATGATTCCTTTTCATTTCCGCACCTCTCACCAGAGACTTGTTCCGTTGAGCTTCTTGCTCAGCCTGTTCGTGACCGTCACGAGGAAGAGACTTACGACACTGTTGAAGAGACCGACAGCCGAGCTGTAGCTGTACTGTGCGTCGATGAGACCCTTTCTGTAGACATATGTGTTGATGACATCCGCAGTGTCGTAGATGGCCGGGTTGTAGAGAAGCATTATCTTCTCGTAGCCGACATCGAATATCTTGCCCATATGAAGAATGAGCATGATGATGATTGTCGGCAGCAGGCACGGAATCGTGACGTGCAGGAGCTGCTGGAAGCGTCCCGCGCCGTCGACCTTCGCGGCATCATAGAGCTCCTGGTCTATGCCGACGAGAGCCGAGAGATAGATGATGGAGTTCCACCCTATCGTCTGCCACAGTCCCGATATTACGTAAATCGGGATGAAGTTCTCGGGTTTGTTCAGAAGCGACATCTTCTCGACTCCGAAGAGATTATGCAGAAGCGTCGTGATTGCTCCCGACGATGACGTGAGCTTCACCACTATACCGCAGATGACGACAGTCGAGATGAAGTGCGGGATATATGTTACGGTCTGCACGAACTTCGAGAGCTTCTTGCTCTTGAGCTCGTTCAGGAGAAGGGCAAGGATTATGGGGCACGGGAACGTCAGAAGCGAACAGAGGCTTATACGGAGCGTGTTTCTCATGAGACGGCCGAAATAGTAGTTCGTGAAGAAGTTCTTGAAATGCTTGAAGCCGACGAACTTGCTTCCGAGGAATCCCCTTGCAGGCTTGTAATCCATGAACGCGATGGAGAGACCGAACATCGGACCGTACTTGAAGATGATGTAGTAGACGATGATCGGCACAAGCATCAGATAAATCAGCGAATTGCGCCTGAAATCTCTTTTGACCCTTTCGTGGAAGGTCAGCACACGGCCGTTTATGACGACCTCTTTTCCGAATTTTCCTTTTTTCACGCACTACTCCTTTTTTTCACTGAAGACGCTGTGAAGTGTTCTGTATTGAGTGGGTGTCATACCCTCATACTGCTTGAATACCCTCAGGAAGGTCCTGAGGCTGCCCCAGCCGCAGACTGACGAGACTTCGTCCAGTCCCTTGCCTTCGGCTATCATCTGTCTGGCCTTCTCGAGTCTCACGAGATTGATGTACTGTCCCGGTTTTCCGTATCCGGCATCATTGAAGACCGACGAGAGAGCCGAGAGCGACATGTTGAAGTGGTCGGCGACGAAGGAGACGTTCATCATCGCATTGCCGTAGTTCTCGGCAATGAAACGCGCAATCTCGTCCGAGAGGGTGCTGCGGGAACTCTGTTTCTTCGCCAGTATCTCCTCGGCCTTGAGGGACGCAAGCTTCACTATGAATCTCTCGAGCCTGTCCTCGCTGAGCGAGATATCACCACGGCTGTCCATTATCCTTCTCTCCTCGTCGGCAGTCGCATCCAGCTCCTCGCGGGACGCCACCTTCGTGATTCCGCCGAGGATCATCGAGAGCAGAAGAGAAAGAGACTCGGGATTGAGTGTCTTCTCGTAGTTTCTGCTGAAGATGTTGTGTACGACCTCCACTGCATTCTCCCCGTCCCCCTTCGAGATGCAGTCGAGAAGCCTGCTCTCCATCGACGCGGGGTAATCGGGAATCATGAAGACAGGAAGGAGATTCAGCTGGCTGAAGGCCACGAGCGAGGGATTGTGCTTTATCTTCTGGGAGGAGAACACGAACTGTGCCTCCCTGTAGCATTCGTAGTAGCCCGACGGCGCCTCGTGAACGGAGCTGAGCGCAAGCGATATGTCCCTGATTCCGTTCTTGGAGAGGTATTCCATCGTCTCTCTCAGGATGGACATGGAAGACTCAGAGAGATTCTCCCTGTTCTCCGACCAGAGCATGAAGGCGGAGCATTCGGAAGAGTAGGTGCCGCCGACTGAATGGGACGACATCGAGGCTCTCACTCTTTCCGTAAGCGCCGCACTCACCTTTTCCCATCTGACGGCAAGAACGGCGACGAAGCCGGAGACTGCGATTCCGTACTTTGCGATTTTCTCCTTTCCGAGTGCCTTCCAGGCGTCCTCCTCGACAAGGAGTCTTCTCTTCACCGCAACGGAGAGCATGCCCCTCTGGTCCTTGACGACCGAGTCCAGTTCGTCGTTCGTGCTCTTGAGAGTGTTTATCGAGGATGTCATGAAATCTATCACCCCGCCCTTCTGGGGAATGGAGGAGTCTTTGGGGAGAATATCGAGTGAATCCTTCAGAGGTCTGTAGATCTTGCGTGTCCTGTAGAATATGAGAAGGAAACTCACGAGTGCATAGAGGATGACGAAGGCGATGACGATGGTCTTGAGCTTCGTCAGGACCTGTATGTGCTCCTGCCTCATCGTGAGCGCCACATACCACCAGTATTCATACGATGACGAAACGAATGACACGACATAGTCATCGAGTTCCAGTGAAGCTTCACTCTCGCTGCCGTCTATGCGGGAAGCGATGCTCGCTGCCGTCTTTTTATCGACTGGACGGGAAGATATCATACTGCCGTCGAAGCGGTCGTAAATCATGACATTGTCACGTGAGGAATCAAGATCGGTGTTCTTCTCGAGTAGTGACGAGAGATTGAAGATCATGACGACAAGGGCACGCGATGAATACTCGTTCGAGCTGTTGAGAGGACGAGCAAGGGCGACAGTCTGCCTCCCCGGAGTCCCTCCGAGTTCGAATATTCTCGTTTCCTTTCCGCCGGCGGAAGAAAGGACATTCTCGAAGGATTCGTATGAATAACCGTCGGACGAGAGCATCACATCATAGTAGTAACGCTTATCCGCATAATACGAACCCGACACCACAAGATCGAGCTCGGGATAGTAGATGAGGCATGTTGACGAATCATCGTCGTACACCTCGGCTATCCTTATGCTGTTCGATGCCTCATATATCCGGTACCTCGTCACGGCAGAGATGTCGCGGGTCTTCAGGAGCGTGCTTACACTGCCGTTCTGGACATTCATCATCTCGCAGAAGCGGCTGAGCGCCTCGAGCCTTCCGTCGAGTATGCTTTTAGTGTTCTTCAGCTGCAGGCGGTTGATGCGGTCGAGCTCCGTCGTGATTTCATCGGTATAGAGAACCGACGAGTATGAGATTATAAGTACCGCGATTACAGAGATTACGATATAGGACAGACTCCATCTCATGAGCATTCTGAAAAGCTGTCTGTTTCTGCCTCTGGTATTCATATCCTATTCCGTAATTCCTGTACATTTTCAGCCCCGCCGCGAAGCGGGACTGAAACGATTTCGATTCAATGATGCAATCAGTTGCTCATGTAGACGTCGTATGCTTCCTGGAGCATTGCGATTGCCTTCTCGATTCCGAAGTCCTTGAGCTGTTTGATGTACTTCGGCCATTCGTCGAGTGAGACCGCGCCGGAGATGAACTGAGCTTCCATCTCGTCGGAATATGTCTTGACGTTGTTCATGATCTCCGCATATTCCTCGCTGTCCTCTTCCTTGACGCTTGTCGGCGGATAGAAGTGTTCGCCCATGTCGGTCTTCATGCTGAGCTCTAAGGCTTCCTTCTGGTTGTCCTGTGAATAGTACTGTCTGATGTACTCCTCGTCCTGGACGCAGACACCGCTTGTCGAAGCTCTTGTATAGACTGCAAGTGCATTTGCAAACTGGAGATCGGGGTTGTTAGTGATGAGCTCTGTATATGTCGGAACACCGTCGACCATCTCGTACGATACGCCTTCGATACCGAAGTTGCAGCAGAGGTTACCCTCTTCGCTGTACATCCAGTCAAGGAGCCACATTGCAGCTTCGACGTTCCTGCAGTCCGTGCTGATGGCAGCGGAAACGCCTGACTGGTCGTAGATCTGGTTCATCTTGCTGAACTTTGCGTTCTGGCCCTTCTTCGATGTTACGGGCACTGTGCATCTGAGGTCTTCCTGTGTGATCTCGGGGTTTGCATCATGCATGATTGATGTGTACTGACCGAGGCCCTGGCCGAACGGAGCGTTGCATGCCGCAGCCTTGCCTGTCGTGAAGTCAGTCTGGTTGGACTTCTTGTTGGCGACAAGGTAGTCTCTGTCGATGAGGCCTTCAGCATACCACTGGTTCATCTTCTTGAGGAACTCGAGTCTGCTGTCTTCGATGAGGCCGTTCTTGACGACGCCGTCTTCAACATAGAAGTTTCCCCAGTTGTCGAATCCCGGTGACCAGATGTCCTTCATCCATTCTGCACGTGTGACGAAAGGCTTCTCGAATCCGTATTCCTTGAATGCCCTGAGAACGACTTCCCATTCCTCGATTGTCTCGGGTCTCTCGAGTCCGAGTTCATCAAGGACATCCTGTCTTATTACGATACCGCCGGAGAACTGTGTGATGTTGGGCTGCTTGAGTCCCCTGAGGAACGGGAAGCAGTAATAGTGGCCTGTGCTTGTCTTGACCATCTTGTCAACATCGGGATTCTCGTCCATGAGAGCCATGAAGTTAGGGGCATTGGTCTCCATGAGGTCATTAAGGTCGAGGATTACGCCGTCGTTGATTGCAGCGACAGGGCCGCCGGAATATGTTGTCCATGTGTGCTCGATGATGTCGGGGTAGTCACCGCTTGCAATCATGATTGCGAACTGTTCGCTCGCCGATCCTGATGTCGGATGTATGAACTCGATTTCGATACCTGTCCTCTCCATTACATACTGAGCCCACGGTGTCTCACCGAGGTTTGAATATACTGTAGTGACGTTTGCATTGGGCTTTGTCCACCATGTAAGCTTGACGCCGGCATAGGGCTTGTCCGGATCAACGGCTGTGTCTGCTGCGGAAGCGGAAGCCGCCGCTGTTTCCTGGGAGCCGCCTGCGAATAGGAATGCTGCAGAGAGAAGTGCAGCAACAAGAATTAGAGCAGTCTTTTTCATCTGTCCTCCTTTGTATTCTGAAAACGCGTTAATATCCCCTTTGCGTTTTCCTGAAATAGTCTGAAGGCAGTTCGGGAGGAAAGAAACTGACAATTTCGATTTCAATGTGACAGAAATACTACATGGCAGAAAATGTCACATGAGCAGCATTTCCTTATTACTGATAAAAATACCGGTGTCATCCTTTTCATAGCGGCTCAGAATGTATGTGATTCAAGAAAAGGATAAGAGAGAGTGCCGTGTATCTCATGGCCGCCCGGGAAGGTGTCGAGGACGAAGTCTTCCCCCCTTCCCCACTTTCCGTAAACCTCGCGTACGGTCTTTCCGGCCTTTAGTGCACTCTCCTCTGGAAAAAGAGTGTCCTTCTTTCCCGTTTCCCAGAGCATGGGAGTCGGCGCAACAGACGAGAGAAGAGTCGGCAGCGAGACGCTTTCGAGCATCCCGGGAACATAGTTACAGGGACAGTGACGGATACGGAGAATGCTGTCTTCCCACTCTCCCGCATATCCCGATATTACAACGGACGAGAGACTCCCGCTCTCGAGAGAGGAGAAGAAAGATGCCACCGTTCCTCCCCCGCTTATTCCCATGACGGATATCTTCAGTTCAGGATGCTGCTCTCTGATGATTTTCATCACTGTCTGAGCCTGCATTACACGCATTCCGAGGAGTGTCTTACCCGAAGCAGTTAGAACGGACGACAGACGCTCACAGCTTGAAGGACTGTTCTTCTCGATATCTGAAGAGAGCCTCAGGGAACCGAAACCCAGAAGCTCGGGATAATAGACGACGAATCCCCTTTTTGCCAGTTCAAGGGGGAAATCATGCATGTACTGATCCGTGTTCTCTCCGCCGAGGATGTTCATTATTCCGTGGCCGTGTCCCGTGAAGGCAATGACTGCCCCCTTCACCTCTTCCGGTTCAAGAACGATTGTGGGACACTCCATGCCGCAGAGCGAATACCACTGATACGAAAGCGAAACACCGCCAAGAGGGAAAAGAGGAACCCTCTCGAGAATCTTCCACTCCGGGCTCTCATCGAGAGCGAGGATACGTTTCACTTCATCTCTTATATCTTTCTTAAAGGACGTGAAGTCCTTCTTTCCCTCAAGACAGTCCTCTATTCTGAACCGCGGCTCTGCCTTAAGCGTGATACCCCTCAGAAATGTGTCAACCTGATTGCCTTCCATCCTTTACCTCCGAACACACTATGATGCAGTCACAGGGAAAAAGCCTCTTTCTTTTCGCATGAAGATATGAAAGCAACAACATCCTCTGCCGTTATATTCCACTGCGTTTCTGCACTGATTGTGGCCTTTCCGTCCCCTTTCTGAGCGCCGTAGAGGCCGAACTCAGAGTGATTGCCGCCGTCGATTACAAGTTCCTCAGAGCCAAGGGGAACAAGATTCCTTTCCGCGATTATCTTATCGCGGTTGAGAACTCCGTCTTCGCTACCGTAGAGGGTGAGAACCTTCAGACCGCTTTCCGTCAGATCCTTTGTTGTATAGGAGGCAAGGAAAATAATGCCGTCAAGCTTATCGGAATTGGAGGCAGCATAATATGCGGCCATGGCTCCTCCGAGGGAGTGACCGGAGATGAACCAGTGACTGTAGTCATAGCCACTGATGATGTCATCAGCCCTGTTCATACCGAAGAAGGCAAGGTTGAACGGCATCTTCACAAGAAAGACGTCAACTCCCTTTTCGGCTATCCTGTAGAGAAGCGGGATGTATGAGGTATATTCGACCTTGGCTCCCGGATAGAAGATCAGTGCGCTTTCCGTTCCTTCCCCGTCGAGGAGAAGGCCGGTATCTGTTTCGGAGATTGTCACTGTTCCGTTGAGAGTGAAGTACTCGTCGACATCGTCTGACGCATGGTAATAGTCATTGACGTAAAGGATGAAGAGTACGGCAAGGGCCATGAGAAGAGATGCCGTTATGATTACGGCCCTGATTCCTTTTCTTTTTTTCATTTCTTTATCTTCTTCAGATGAGATCCATCCTGTCCCAGAGGATATTGCCCTCTCCGTCGAGGTATTCCTCGTCGACGTGGACGGCCTCAACCTTTGCGATGAAGAGCTCGTGGGAGCCCGGCTTCACGCTCTGTGTCACCGTGCATTCTATGCTTACCGGACAGTCAGTGAGAACAGGAGCGTTCACGACATCCCCGTCCTCCCACTTTATGTTCATCTTCCCGAACTTGTCCTCGTCACGGCCCGATACACTTCCGAGGTA
>CAZGNN010000061.1:0-8189 GCA_964527335.1 uncultured Spirochaetaceae bacterium
AACTTCTGTATTCGTTCTCGGCAAACTGTTTTGCTATATAGCTCTTACCCGTTCCGAGCGCTGTCAATCAGGATGGCTGTCCTTCCCTTTGACGTATTCTTCCATTCAACCAGTCTGTTGTATATTTTTCGTTTCATCATAACACATTATCTCCTGATTTATCAGCAAACCAAATGTACGATAAAACGAAATCAAGAATTTCCAGAACTGAAATTCACACGTTTTCAAGAATTTTCTATGATCGAATTTACACATTTTCAAGATTTTTGAACTTCTCGATAATGCACTCATGCTTCTTCGTCTTTTTGTCGTAATTGATGCCGACAAGGAGGATGTTGTCCGTATAATCCTTTATTGAGTCAGGGTACTTCTTTCCCCTTATCTGGTCGATGGCAGACTCTGCATCCTTATTCCACTTGAGCTCGACAACAAGTACGGGATACTCACTCCTGTACTCGGGTTTCGGAATATAGACAAAGTCACAGAAACCCTTTCCAGCTGGGAGCTCTCTTATCGGCTTGAAGTATTTCGTCATGGAGCTCAGGTAGGCTATGGTGAGAACTCCTGAAAGAGAATTCTCGTCATTGTATTTCAGAGAGGAAACATAGTCCGCGTGAATCTTCTCCATACCCTCACTGACTTTCTCTCCGTCTCCTCTGAGTGTCGCATCAAGAATACTCTGCGATTCATTCATGAATGAAATCATCTCCTTCCATGGATTACTGTCCACTGCATATCCCATCTCCTGTCTTATCTCCTCATTTGGGATGAAGGCAGTCCTGTTCTTCTGATTGTAGCCAAGGTACCCGAGATGTATGAGGTAGGTCAGAACGTTGTCCTTGCTTGAAATGCTGACTGTGTCATTCTTGAATGTCTGGACTATGACGGGAACCTCCCCTCCTGAAATCATTTCGATTATATTGTCCTTGAGACCCGCATAATCCATATTGATGAGAGGAACAACGAGATCATAGTTCGAGGTGTCGGACCAGTAGCTCATAAAGACGCCGTCAAGCATCACGCTTACTACAGCTTTAGGATTATAAACATGTTTTTCCCTGAGTATGTACCCGTCATACCATCTCCTTGTCTCTTCGTAGTCGACACCGTACTTTTCGGAAAGAATCTTCACTTCATCTTCTGTAAAACCGATATAGTCCGTCATCGGGCCGGGATTGATCATCGTATACTCGTTGAAGTTGTTGAGAGCAGACTGCGTCTTCTCCCTCTTGATGGGAAGAATACCAGTCATGTAGGCAAGCGCAATATATTTACTCGGTTCAGTTCCCTTGAATAATCCCCTCAGGAATGCAATGTATTCTTCCTGCACCTTCTGGTTGTTCGCATCGTCGCGGATAAGGACATCCCATTCGTCGATGATGACGACAAACTTGTTTCCGGTTCTGTTGTTGATTATCGACAATGCATCGGCAAGAGAAGAAGTCGACTTCGGCAGGACATCAGGGTAGTATTCTCTCAGTTCTGCAATAACCTTTTTCTTTATCTCGCGGACAACCTTCTCCGGTTTCCCGGCAAGCTCGATAAACCACTGGACATCAAAATGAATGACATCATACTTATTGAGATGTTCTTCATAATCCGGAGAAGAACAGATTTCAAGGGAAGAGAAAATATCCTTCGAGTCCGCTCCCTTCGAATAATATGCAGAGAGCATGTCGGCAGTCATTGACTTACCGAAACGGCGCGGTCGGCTGTTGCAGATAAACTTGCCGAGAGTACAGATTACCCTATTCGTGTATCTGATAATGCCGGATTTGTCTACGTAGATTTCTGAGTTCACTGCTTCCCTAAATGCGGAATTATCCGGATTCACGAATCTTCCCATGCCGTTTAATCTCCTTAGACATATTACCCAATTCAGTCAGGAATTGAGATTTTTCTCATGCATGTCCGTTTGACAGACTTATTCTACATCAAGTCAAAGAAATTATGTATAAGTTTCGTTTTCCCTCGTGCACAAAAGAACAGGCACTGCATCCGATGGCTACGTTAACTGTATTTATGAAGTCGTGATGTTGATTATGGCATTAAAGAGAAGGAGGAGAAGCTTTCGGCCTCTCCTCTCGTTCTCTGCTGTTCTTCGTTTCTCAGCTCTTTGCCATTGCGTCGTATGTCTTTCTGACAGCCTTTATGAAGTCAGCTGTGTTGAGGACCCTGACGGGGAAGCCTAGCTTCGTGACGCCGCCGTCGACAAGGAGTGCAAGATCCTTCGTCATCTCTCCGTGCTCGATTGTGTCGAGAGCTGCCTTCTCCATATCATCAGCCCACTTTGTGAGGGCAGGGATGGAGTCGAGCTCTCCCCTCTTTCTGAGTGCTCCCGTCCATGCAAAGAGGGTTGCCATACTGTTTGTGCTGGTCTCCTCTCCCTTGAGATACCTGTAGTAATGCTTGGTGACTGTGCCGTGAGCTGCCTCGTACTCGAACTTGCCGTCGGGGGATGTGAGGACGCTTGTCATCATAGCCAGGGACCCGAATGCAGTAGATACCATATCTGACATGACATCTCCGTCATAGTTCTTGAGGGCCCAGATGAAGCCGCCATTACTTCTGATTACTCTTGCTACCGCATCGTCTATGAGAGTGTAGAAATACACAAGTCCGTTCTTCTCGAACTCTTCCTTATATTCCTCGTTGTATATTCTCTCGAACGTGAGCTTGAAGGTCTCGTCGTACTTCTTGCTTATGGTATCCTTTGCACTGAACCAGAGGTCCTGCTTTGTGGAAAGGGCATACTTGAAGCATGAACGCGCGAAGGAGGAGATTGACGTATCCTTGTTGTACTGTCCCATGAGGACACCGCCGCATTCGAAGTCGTAGATTGTCTCTCTCGTCTCCTCGGTTGAACCTTCGGGAGTGAAGACAAGTTCGGCCTTTCCCTTTCCCTCGATCCTCATCTCGGTTGCCCTGTAGATGTCACCGTAGGCATGACGTGCTATCGTGATGGGGGCCTTCCAGTTCTTCACGACCGGTTCGATTGACGGTGTGATGATCGGAGCACGGAATACAGTGCCGTCAAGGATTGCACGGATAGTGCCGTTCGGGCTCTTCCACTTCTTCGTGAGATTGTACTCGCTCATCCTCTGCTCGTTAGGTGTGATGGTTGCACACTTGACGCCGACGCCCCACTTCTTTATGGCCTCGGCACTTTCCTTTGTAACTTCGTCCTTAGTCTTATCCCTGTTGGAAAGGGAAAGGTCGTAGTATTCGGTCTTGAGGTTGATGTAAGGAAGGATGAGTTCATCCTTCAGCATCTTCCAGATGACTCTTGTCATCTCGTCGCCGTCTATCTCGACGAGAGGTGTCTTCATATCTATCATTTGAGGGCCTCCTTGATTTCATTGAGCCTTCCGCCGGCAAGAAGCATCTTCTTCTGCACGTCGGACGCAAAGAGCTTGAGCGGAACGGAGATGTTCTTCGTTCTGTCGATAAGGGTGAACTTTCCGCTTTCGATTGAGGAGAAGCATCCGTCGAGTTCGAGTTCGTCCCCCTGGTCGAGCTTCCTGTAGTCTTCCGGATTCTCGAAGAGAAGCGGTAGGATTCCGAAGTTGCAGAGGTTCGCCTGATGGATTCTCTCGATTGATACCGCCACTACTGCCTTGACGCCGAGGTACATCGGGCATATTGCAGCGTGCTCTCTGCTGGAGCCCTGGCCGTAGGAGGAGCCGGCAACTATGAAGCCGCCTTCGCCTGCAGCCTTCTTCTCGAGTGCACGTGACGAGAAATCGCTGTCGACGGGAAGGAATACGAATGACGCGTACTTCGGGATATTGCTCCTGTACTTGAGATACTGGCCAGCCGGCATTATGTGGTCGGTTGTTATCTTGTCACCGACCTTGAGCCACAGTGATCCTTTGATGCTGTCTTCAAGCGGTACGTTTGACGGCGGTGCCCCGATATTCGGTCCCCTCTTTATGGGTTCATCCGTCTTCTTCGGGAAGATGAACATCGTGTCATCAACTACCTGTTCCTTCCTTGAGTCTATATCTGATAGATCTGTCTTGCACTTTCTCGGGTCCCTGACTTCCCCGTAGAGTGCAGAGTACGCCGCTGTCTCTGGTGATACAAGATAAACCTGTGCACTCTTCGTGCCGCTTCTTCCCTCGAAGTTACGGTTGTTCGTTCTGAGTGACACTCCGTCTGTTCCCGGTGACTGGTGGTTACCGATACAGAAGCCGCAGGCGGATTCGAGTATTCTCGCTCCCGCTTCGACAAGAGTCAGAAGTGTGCCGTCCTGAGCAATCGACTCCAGTACTGCCCTGCTTCCCGGTGCAACACCGAATGAGACATCCGGAGCAACATGCTTTCCCTTGAGGATGGCCGCAACCTTTCTGAGGTCATAGTAGGATGAGTTCGTGCAGGAGCCTACAAGCACCTGGTTGACCTTCATTCCCTCGAGTTCCCTGATTGCCTTAACATTACCCGGTGAGTGCGGACATGCCGCAAGAGGCTCGAGAGACGAAAGGTCGACTGTGAACTCGTCGTCATAGACGGCGTCGCTGTCTGCGCTGAGTTCGCGCCACACATTCTCCCTCTTCTGCTTCCAGAGGAAATCGAGTGTGACATCATCGGAGGGGAAGAGAGATGTCGTTACACCGCACTCTGCACCCATGTTTGTTATCGTGGCACGCTCGGGGACGGAGAGTGTCTTCACTCCCTCTCCCGTATATTCAAACACGGTGTTCACATTGCCGTTTACTCCGAAGTGTTCGAGGACCTTGAGTATAACATCCTTGGCAGTGACGAAGGGTCTGAGCTTACCCTCAAGCTTTATGTTCACGACACGGGGGCAGATCATCGAGAAGCCGACACCGGCCATGCTGAGTGCGACATCAAGGCCGCCGGCGCCGAATGCAAACGAGCCCACTCCTCCTGCCGTCGGTGTGTGGCTGTCGGATCCTATAAGCGTCTTTCCGGGAGCCGCAAAGCGCTCGAGATGCACCTGGTGGCAGATACCGTTGCCGCAGCGTGAGTAGATTACGCCCTTCTCGGCCGCAACTGTTCTCAGGTATTCGTGGTCATCGGCATTCTCGAAGCCGACCTGTATCGTATTGTGGTCGACGTAGCTTACTGAGAGTTCACTTTTAACCTTGTCGAGTCCGAGTGCCTCGAACTGGAGGTATGCCATAGTACCCGTGGCATCCTGCGTCAGGGTCTGATCGACCTTTATCTCGATTTCACTTCCCTTCTCGAGCCTGCCCTTCAGAAGGTGCTCGGAGAGTATCTTGTAACAGAGTGTATTTCCCATAGTTATTACCTTGCCACTAATTTACAGTAAATAGAGAATCAGATAAAGGGACAATCTGAAAAAATTACTATTTAAAGAAACATTGTTTTTCTCCCAGGATATCGGCTTTTCTCCCAAATTAAGGGTCATTTTGGGAGAAAGAAGGGTATGTCCGGGAGAAAGACAACAAGAACATAAAGCGAGTATAGTCCTTACTTTCACGATTATTCATTTAAAATTTACAGATTTTATGCAGATTTTGTTTGTATAATCATAATTTTACGATTATATTTGGATTGTTGAGGTAAATCATGCTTCTGGAGTTCAGTGTTTCAAATTTCAGGTCAATCAGGGAAAGGGCAGACTTTTCGATGCTTGCATCTTCGGACTGTACGCATTCTGAGAATCTCATAACAAGTGATGCAACGTCTTACAGGATTCTCAGAGGAGCTGAAATCTTCGGTCCGAACGGCTCCGGTAAGACAAGCATAATAAGGGCAGTCGAGACCATGGCCAATATAGTGCTCAACTCGAAGGACTACAGGGATGACTTCGCCCTGCCGTCGAATCCCCATAAGCTCTCCTCACCTGACGAGCCGACATTCTTTGCCGTGCTCTTCATACGGAACGGCATCAAATATTCTTATGGTTTCTCATTCTTCTCTGACAGAATCACCGAGGAATATCTTTACTGGTGGCCCGGACGGAAGAGAGCGACCGTGTTCGAACGTTCATCGGAAACGGAATTCGAATTCACCGAATCCTTCAGGAAATGTGGAGAATCCATCAGAGACAGACTCAGAAGAAACAGTCTCATCCTGTCCCTGTGTGCAGCTGTGCTGAACGATGAAACGATAAGAAATGCCTACAGCTTCTTCAGCGAGGATCTTGTCTTCTATCCCGGAGAAAGGGACTGGCTGGGTAAGACAGTACTCTCCATTCAGGACAATCCTGTCTTCAAGGAAAAATTCATCACTTTCATGAACAGACTCGGGATAAAGCTCTGCGATGTGGATACGGTAGCTACAGACCCGCTGAAATACGGTACAGGGAAATACTATCCTGTAAACGAAACTCCTAAAGTCAGAATCGACAGACTAAGGAGCGTCTACGGAAAATTCGAGCTTGACTGGGACCTTGAGTCGGCAGGAGTGCAGAAGCTCTACAGCATTGCATGGCCTCTCTTCTATTCTCTCGAAAACAGCAGCATCTTCATCTGGGATGAGATAGAAACCCACCTTCACCCGTTCATTGTCGAATCTGTCGTCAATCTCTTCATCGGAAATACCTTATCATCTGCTCAGCTCATCTTCACTTCTCATGATACAGACCTGCTGAATCTTAAGTCACTCAGGAGAGACCAGATATGGTTCACCAGGCTAGATGAGGATACAATGTCAACTCACCTTTACTCCCTCTGTGAATACAGAAATATAAGGAAGGACGAAAACAGAAAACGCGGTTACACTATAGGCAGATATGGAGCTCTCCCATTTCCGTACGAGAATCTGGAACATGAAAACGAGGACTAGCCTATGACGAGAAGAAGAATCGAATCAGAACGCGGAAGAAAGGTTTCTACCCTGGCTGCAAAGATATCCTTTGACAGTACAGCCCCGAAGAAGCATTTCGACGAAAGCATAAGGGATATAAGGGACAAGTTCGCAATTGCCAGACGTGAAAAGAACAACGACATTCACTCGGCAGAGGAAATATGGCGCAGTCAGATAGTCTTCCTTGACAGTGCTCTTGATTTCTATATTCATGAGGTTTCAAAACTGGGAGTAACGAAGATTTTCAACAGGAAATGGAAGGAAACCGAGAAATACAGGAATCTCCGTGTCACACTTGATTTTGCACTCAGACTATCCGAGAATGCGATAAGCCCAGACAGACTTCTCGGGGAGATTGACGAGATAAACCAGCGTAACTGTTTCATGAAATTCGAAAACCTTCAGAGAACTCTCGAGATAGTCGGCCTTGATGCGGATTCTTCTTTCAAGCCGCAGATAAACGCACTTTACTCCAGACGCAACCAGATTGCTCATCAGAGTGACAGACTGCATGACAATCCTGTCAAGCAGCCGATAACAGAAGCCTATGTCGAACAGTACATAAACATAGTTGAGAATTTCGTGGAAGATATCGAGAACAGAATCAACGACAAGACAATCTGATAAGCCTCGTTTTTTCTCCCAAACGCATAATCAATTCTCCCAAATTGAGGGTCATTTTGGGAGAAAGAAGGTTACATTTGGGAGAAAGAATGAGAGGGATGGTGTTTGGGTGTAACTGAAGAGAGGAGGCTTCCGCCTCCCCTTCTGTGTCAGTTGCATTCGTTTTCTGCAATGTATCTGGCAATATGAATGCCGCTTGCAGATGCGTGCGAGAGGGAGTGCGTGACTCCGGAGCAGTCGCCGATGACGAAGAGTCCCTTGTGGACTGTCTCGAGATTGCTGTCGATGGCAACCTCCATGTTGTAGAACTTGACTTCGACGCCGTAGAGGAGAGTGTCGTCCCCTGCCGTGCCGGGAGCTATCTTGTCGAGGGCGTAGATCATCTCGATGATTCCGTCGAGGATTCTCTTCGGGATTACAAGGGAGAGGTCTCCCGCAGTCGCCTTGAGTGTCGGTGTGATGAACGCCTTCTGGATACGCTTGTCGGTGCTTCTCTGTCCGCGGATAAGATCCCCGAAGCGCTGGACGATGACACCGCCGCCGAGCATGTTACTCAGCCTTGCGATTGATTCGCCGTAGGAATTCGAGTCATTGAACGGCTCCGTGAAATGCTTCGAGACAAGGAGTGCGAAGTTCGTGTTCTCCGTCTGCTTTGCCGGATCCTCGTAGCTGTGGCCGTTGACTGTCACGATGCCGTTCGTGTTCTCCGTGACGACGGCTCCCTTCGGGTTCATGCAGAAGGTTCTCACCCTGTCCTGGTACTTCTC
>CAZGNN010000062.1:0-8141 GCA_964527335.1 uncultured Spirochaetaceae bacterium
AGAAGGACTTCCTCTCTGCAGAACTCGAAGTAGTTCCTGCAGGAAAGGCAAAGTACCTCGGACTCGACAAGTCCATGGTCCTCGCTTACGGTCAGGACGACAGAATCTGCTCGTTCACTTCTCTCGATGCACTCCTCGAAGGTGATACCGAGAACAGGACAAGCGTATGTCTCCTCGTCGACAAGGAGGAAATCGGTTCAACAGGTGCAACAGGCATGGATTCACGCTTCTTCGAGAACGCAACAGCTGAAGTTCTCGACAAGATGGGCGTTTACTCTTCACTCACTCTCAAGAGAGCGATGAAGAACTCGATGATGCTCTCATCAGACGTCAACTCGGCTTACGATCCTCTGAACGCTTCTCTCTATGACAAGAAGAACTCCTCATTCCTCGCAGGCGGTGTCGTATTCAACAAATACACAGGTTCACGCGGAAAGAGCGGAGCAAGCGACGCAAACCCCGAGTTCATCGCTAAGCTCAGGGCAGCACTGGAGAAGAACAACATCTCCTACCAGATGGCAGAGATGGCGAAGGTTGATGTCGGCGGAGGCGGAACGATTGCAAAGTTCTCAGCTTACTACGGCATGCAGGTAATCGACGCAGGTGTTGCAATCCTTTCGATGCACGCTCCATGGGAGATTGCTTCCGTCAAGGACATCAACGACGCAAAGAATACCTACAAGGCATTCCTGAAGATCGAATAATCAGTGAAACATAGGGGGTGAGGCAATGCTTCACCCCTTATCTGATGCAATATGCTTTTCATCTTACAGGAAAAAGGAATAAGCATATTAGGTCGAACAGTAAAGCAGCTCTTTCAGCATACCATGAATTCTTTACGGTAAAGTTCCTTCAGGACCCATCAAGCTCTTCTGAGGGATGAAAAGGATTAAAGAAATCAGAGGTTAAAAATGCAGGAATTCAAGGAAAAGTTTCTGGCGCTCATACACTCTGAGCAGACACTGCGGAAATACTCTCTGCGTTTGGAGTGGACTACGCCTCTCTTCCTCCGGAAGCCTGCAGCCTGATATCTAACCTGATCATGGCTATTGCAATGATGGATGAAAGCATCAGAGGCATGAATAATCAGGTAATAAGAATGGAAAGCAGCATCAGAGAGCTTAAAGAAGCCATCATTACTCTCAGCAAAACTTTGTAGTGCTGCAGTAAAAACAAAAACGAAATTATGTGACCGTCCCCGATAAACGGAGCGTTCGTAACGGCATCAGCAGGCCAAAATCCACCTCTCATCCAAGAACAGGATTTCATCGTCCTCGGAAGACAGACACAACCCAACATACAGAGAAACACAGGCCTCTCTTAAAACGGCAAAATACTAATCACCGGAAGCAGGACATACAGAAAATCCCTGTTTCTGACATACAGCATTTAGGTGAAGACCGTGAAACCGTTTTCCAGGGAAAGGAACTTTTATGCAATTTCTTACATTATTTTCAAAACTAATATTCCTATATAGGATTTTAAGATTTAATGTAAATATGTAGTTTACGATAGAATTTCCGTTGTCTAAATCTCAGGTCATATCCGAGCATGATACGCATCATATCAGTCAAACCCTTAAAGCACTTTAACCGGGAATCATTGAGAAAATAATGAGCATGACGAATTGAGCCATGGTCTCCCATGGCTCAGGCAATATACTTTATGTTGCAGGAATCAGTTGTAGAACAGAATGTCCGAGTACGTCGGGAACGGCCAGTATTCCTTTCCGACAAGAAGCTCGAGTTCGTCTGCAATCCTGCGGAGGTTGGTCATCCTCGGAAGAACGTCAGTTCTGTAGTAGTGGGACTGGAGGGAACCGGTGAGGCTCTGTGCCTCCTTCACCGCTATCTCGAGAACATTGCATTCTGCATAGAGATCATTCG
Organism: uncultured Spirochaetaceae bacterium; assembly: GCA_964527335.1. Lineage (GTDB taxonomy): Bacteria > Spirochaetota > Spirochaetia > Sphaerochaetales > Sphaerochaetaceae > Ornithospirochaeta. The sequence continues at coordinate 1,887 of CAZGNN010000062.1, forward strand.
TAAGCTTTAAAAGGCGTGAGAGGATTTCCTCCTGACTCTGCACGCTGGCACCGGGAAGTGCACTCTTTATCCTGTTGATGTCTTCAGCTAGGACAGACGAATACTTCACACATGCCGGGTATATCTCCTTCACTGCGATGTCGTGCATCGTAAGTGCCTCGATATTGAGTGTCTTCGAGTATTCCTCGTGATGGATTTCGCTTCTGCTTCTCACTTCCTTCGGGGAGTAGATACCGAAGTCACCGAAGAGGCGGATGTTCTTCTCTGCAGTATACTGGTCGAATGCATCCGGAGCACTTTCGAGGTTTAATAGTTCCCTCTTCTCGGCTTCCTTGAGCCATTCCTCGGAATAGGCATTGCCGTTGAATACGATTCTCTTATGTTCTCCGTAGACTCTTCCGACAAGCTTCGTCACTGCAGTATTGAGATCTTCCGCGGATGAGAGTTCCTCATAGAATGACTTCAGGGAAGAAGCGACAGCAGTGTTGAGTACGACGAGAGGTCCCGCGACACTGAACGATGATCCCGGCATACGGAACTCGAACTTGTTGCCGGTGAAAGCCATCGGGCTTGTGCGGTTACGGTCCGTGGAGTCACGCGGGATTTCGGGAAGGACATGAACGCCGAGCTTCATCTTGTTCTTCTTCTTTCCCTCGAAACTTCTTCCGTGCTCGACTGACTCGAGTATTCCCTCGAGTTCCTCTCCGATGAACATGGAGACGATTGCAGGTGGCGCTTCGCTTGCACCGAGTCTGTGATCATTGCCCGCCGATGCGATAGATATCCTCAGAAGATCCTGGTATTCGTCGACAGCCTTTATGACAGCAACTAGGAAGAGAAGGAAGATGGCGTTGTCCGAAGGGCTTTCACCAGGTTCCAGGAGATTTACGCCTGTGTTCGTCGAAAGCGACCAGTTTATATGCTTACCCGAGCCGTTGAGGCCGGAGAAAGGCTTTTCATGCAGAAGGCACGCAAGATGATGCTTCTCGGCAATCTTCTTCATGAGCTCCATTGTTATCTGGTTATGGTCTACGGCGACGTTGCAGACGGAAAAGACCGGTGCCAGTTCATGCTGGCAGGGGGCAACCTCGTTGTGGCTTGTCTTGGCGTTTATCCCGAGCTTCCAGAGTTCCTTGTCGAGGTCTGCCATGTAGTCGGCGACACGCGTACGGATGGCACCGAAATAGTGGTCATCCTTCTCCTGTCCCTTGGGACTTCTCGCGCCGAAGAGCGTGCGTCCGGTGAGTATGATGTCCTTACGCTTCCTGTAGTCGTTCTCGTCGATGAGGAAGTACTCCTGCTCGGGACCGACAGTCGCATTGACTCTCGTCACGTCATTCTTGCCGAAAAGGGATAGAATCTTGAGGCAGTATTCGTTGAGAGCCTCCATGCTCCTCAGAAGCGGTGTCTTCTTGTCGAGAACCTCACCCGAGTATGAGCAGTATGCCGTGGGGATGCAGAGCGTGTCGCCCTTGATGAAAGCGTATGATGTCGGATCCCAGGCCGTGTAGCCCCTGGCCTCGAATGTGGCCCTGAGACCGCCGGAGGGGAAAGAGGAGGCGTCGGGTTCGCCCTTTATGAGCTCCTTACCCGAGAACTCGAGTATTACCCTGCCGCCTTCAACGGGTGTGATGAATGCATCGTGCTTTTCTGCCGTCATGCCCGTAAGAGGCTGGAACCAGTGTGTGTAGTGGGTTGCTCCCTTCTCCACAGCCCAGTTCTTCATTGCGTTGGCAACGCTGTTGGCAACGTTGAGGTCAAGGTCCTTGCCCTCAGCTATGGTCTTCTTGAGTGCACGGTAGACATCCTTCGGAAGTCTCTCGAGCATGACCTCGTCGTTGAACACCATAGAACCGAAATAATCTCTTACTGTTTCCATTGATGACTCCATTTCAGAATAAATACCACAATTGACGGCATTTCCACAACAGAGGAAAGGTTAAAATCCAATGGGAAAAGAAGATAAATTGGGGAATAACACTTAGTCAGCCTCCCTGACTTTCGATTTTCGAAAATTAGAGTCTCACCTTATTGACAGAAAACGCGGAAATGAATAATCATCGTTGCCATATTTTGAGGTAATGACTATGGGCTGTAAGCTTGAAAAGTGGAAGATGAGAGCGAAAAGGAAAGTTCAGCTTTCCCCAGTCTCATTCACTCCCGATTCATTCGAGAGAACGCCCGAAACACTATAAACAGGACACCCGGAGAGGGTGCCCTCTTTTTTTGGAGGTAATCATGGCTAAACACATCTTCGTTACAGGCGGAGTGGTATCGGGACTGGGAAAGGGAATAACGGCGGCGTCGCTGGGAAGGCTGCTGAAGGCAAGAGGATACAAGGTTGCCTCACAGAAACTCGACCCGTACATGAACGTCGACCCGGGAACGATGTCGCCTCTTCAGCACGGCGAGGTATTCGTCACCGAGGATGGTGCGGAGACCGATCTTGACCTGGGACATTACGAAAGATTCATCGACGAGGATCTCTCGCGCTTCTCCAATCTCACAAGCGGCAAGGTCTACTGGAATGTGCTCAACAAGGAACGTAACGGAGAGTACCTCGGCCACACCGTCCAGATAATCCCCCACGTCACGAATGAAATCAAGAACTTCATATACTCCTGCGGAGAGACAGACAATGCCGATGTCGTGATTACCGAAATCGGCGGCACAACGGGAGACATCGAATCACAGCCGTTTCTCGAGGCCATCCGCCAGATAGGACACGAAGTCGGACCGGAGAACTGCCTCTTCATCCATGTCGTTCTCGTACCGTACCTCAAGGCTTCGGGAGAGCACAAGTCAAAGCCTGCACAGCACTCCGTGAAGGAGCTCATGAGCTCGGGTATCTTCCCCGACATCATAGTTCTCCGCAGCGATGAGCCCATCGAGGAGTCAATCAAGGAGAAGGTCGCCCTCTTCTGCAATGTAAAGCGTGACTGCGTCATAGAGAACAAGACGGTTCCGGTGCTCTACGAGGCCCCGCTGATGCTTCACGAGGAGGGGCTCGACACTGCGGCATGCCGAATCCTTCATCTCGAGGACAGGGGAATAGACCTCAGAGAGTGGGAGGAGATGGTTGACAGAATCCACCATGCAGACAGAAAGGTCAGAATCGCAATGGTCGGCAAGTACATGGAACTCCACGACGCATATCTTTCGGTCATGGAAGCACTGAAGCACGCCTCATGGAATGAAGGTGCCGTCTGTGATATCGACTGGGTCGACAGCGAGAGCGTGAATGACGCGAACGCAGCGGAAAGGCTCTCCGGTGCCGACGGCATTCTTGTTCCCGGAGGCTTCGGCTACAGAGGGGTCGAAGGCAAGATCGCAGCCGCCAGATATGCCCGTGAGAACGGTGTCCCGTTCCTCGGAATATGCCTCGGGATGCAGGTTGCGGTAATCGAATTCGCACGCAACGTACTCGGCCTCGAGGGAGCCAACTCCTCGGAGTTCGACAGCGACGGGAAATACAGTGTGATCGACATAATGCCGGATCAGAAGGGTGTGAGAAAAGGCGGCACGATGAGACTCGGTGCCTATCCATGTGCGATCAGGAAGGGAAGCGTACTCGAAAGCCTCTACGGAACATCACTCATCCAGGAGAGACACCGCCACAGATATGAATTCAACAATGAGTACAGGTCTCTCTTCGAGGAGAACGGAATGACTGCGGCAGGCACAAGCCCCGACGGAAAGCTTGTCGAGGAAGTCGAAATCAAGGACCATCCGTTCTATGTGGGCGTACAGTTCCATCCCGAGTTCAAGAGCAGACCGCAGCGCCCGGAGCCCTGCTTCACAGGTCTCATCAGAGCGGCCCTCAAGAAGTGATCAGGACCTGTCAGTTCCGAGAAGGAGTCCAAGCGACTCCTTCACGTAGCTTACGCCAAGCATCTTTGCCATGCCGTTGGCGGAGTAGTAGCAGTACCAGCTGTTCTCGCTCTCCTTGTACCTGACATCGACGGATGTTATGTAGCGTGAAGCCCATCCCTCTTCGGGTGTTCTCTGTATGACCTTGCTGAATGTGAAGTTCACGCCGTCCCGGGACGTGAGGAGGAGTATGTTCGTCGTACTCTTCCTCTTCTCCCTGTCGTAGGAGAATGCACATTCGAATGCCGCAACTCCGTCAGAACACTGCACGATGTGAACGCTTCCGGTTGCGAGACTGCGGTATCTGCTGTCGCCTTCTATATCGAGAATGGGCTCGGGATTGACGCGGTAATCCCTGTCGAGGTAATCCGATTCGGCATACATGAGTCTTGCCGTGGCCTTCTGGCCTGTATCATACAGCCTTGTCTCGCCGGCTCCGAAGTAGAGGCGGTAGATTCCCCCCATCTCGATTATCTGCGGTCGCGATACCCTCACCGGTCCGTCCTTGTACTGGGCACGGGTTATCTTTGTCGAGTCAAGGACAAGCTTGGGCTCTGACCAGAGAAGAAGATCGGTGGAACATGTCACCATGATTCTCGAAGCCGAGATCGAATTGTCGTTCTTTCTGAAGTACGATGTCCTGTCGTGGATTTCATAGAAAAGGTAGTATGTGCCGCCTTCGCGGAAGATGAACGGCGAATGGGCACGTGCGACGATGAGATGCTGTCTCTTCCATTCAAGACCGGATGTGGAGGTAAGATGCTCGAGTCCTATCCAGGTATGTGCGAACATGTGCCACAAACCGTCCGGAGACTCCTCCGGAAGGAGGTAGGCAGGGTCGCAGAGTCTGACGGCTCCCCTCGTGACGATGGGCTCGTCGGAGAAGGAATACCAGTAGGCACTCTCAATCTTCTCAAGGCTCTGGAACCTCATTACTCTCTCCTCTTGTCCCTTCCCCTGCTGAGGTCATACTTCTCGTTTATCTTCATGGCAACCTTGCGGTAGATGAAGAACGAAAGGATGAGAGAAGCAACCATCGCCACGGCTGAAAGCGTGGAATAGAGGTCATCAGACATTCCTGTATGAGTCTTCAAGAATGCGAGGATGAGTATCATGGCAATGAAGAGCACTGCGATGAGTACGATGTTGAGGACAGTCGCAAGTATCATGAAGACGACCGTATTGATTTTTTTCTTTTCCTTTTCCATCACTTCTTCTCCTTCTTCTTCAATTCCCCTGCAATCATTGAGATTATAAGTAATCCCACAGATATTACAACAGCACTGTCGGCCACATTCCAGGTCGGGAAGCGTTCAAGTCCGAAAAGCCCGTAGAACTTAACAGATATGAAATCGACGACCCTGAGGGAACGGAAGACCCTGTCGATGAGGTTGCCGATTCCTCCTCCGAGAATGCCTCCGAGACACCACTTCTGAAAAGCGGAGAATTCCCTGTCGGTCCGCCCGGACACAATCATGAATGCCACAAGGACCATTATTGCAAGCGGCAGTCCCACGAAGAACACATACTTGAGAGCCACCGGAACATTCTCGCCCAGGGAGAATGCAACGGCGTTGTTTCTCACGTGGACTATCCAGAGGAAGTCACCGAAGAACGAATACCCGACTGTATTCTCGGGAATCGTTTTTATCACCCAGAGCTTCGTGAGCTGATCGAGGACAATCACGAGAAGCGAAAGAGAGAGAGGAAGATATCTTTTTCCTTTGTCGCTCACAGTCCCGTCTCCGATTCGATGAAGAGCGTCTCGAGTCCGTACTTCTTTTCGCTGAGTCGCTGGAGTGCCTTCACTCCGTAGACTTCAGACCTGTAATGACCGAAGGCAAGGACGCTCAGTCCGTTCTCCATGGCCTCATGATAGACTTCGTGATGGACTTCGCCCGTTATGAAGAGGTCCACTCCTTCCCTTATCGCGTCACAGAGGTCGCTCGAGCCGCTTCCCGAGACTATCGCAACCTTCTCGATCTTTTCCTTTCTGCAGCCCGGAATGACCACAGGATCCTCAGCCCTGAGAAGGAGCATTATCTCCTCCACAGTCATCGGGAAAGGAAGGGAGCCCTTCACTCCGATGAGCTTGCCCTCCCACTCTCCGAAGCCGTCAAACTCCTTCATTCCGAGAGTGAGTGCTATCTGGGCATTGTTGCCGTACGGGATGTTCGCATCGAGGGGAATGTGGGCGGCAAAGAGCATCATGTCGCCCTCGATTGCTCTCTTAACTCTCTCATAGTGTGCGCCGTCAATGGCAAGAGGCCGCCCCCAGAAGAGACCGTGATGGACAACAAGCACATCGGCACCGGCTGTCACAGCCCTGTCGATTGTGTCAAAGCATGCATCGACAGCGAATGCGACCTTCCTTATCTCACGGTC
>CAZGNN010000063.1:0-8049 GCA_964527335.1 uncultured Spirochaetaceae bacterium
GTAGGGCATAGCTTCCCTCTACTATTATGATTCCCCCTTCCGGCACACTCACCTCCCCTTCGTACGAGAGAGTTCGGCATGAGAAACGGCGGTATGTGAAAGGACGGTGTTCTCTGACTGGTATGATAACCTCATCGATGAATCTCTCGTAGTGTATGTTTCCGCCTTTCTCGCTGAAGCGCTCGGGCGTTCTCAGCTCTGCAGGAAGAAAGAAATCATCCATCGAGATGCGGGTGAAGGGAATCTTATCAGAGAGGTCGTCAACGAGCGTTGTCTTACCCGACGCGCATGGGCCGTCGACCGCGACGACGAATCTTCCGTCCCTTTTCATGTGTGACAGAACAAAATCAACTCTTTCACTGCGACCGCTCAGCATTCAAAACTCCGACAGAAAGCATACCAGATTAAGAGATTAAGAAAAAGCATGAGATTATCTATGGAAAAAACGGCTTTTAGGAAATACACTGTATGTACTTATGAATAAAGAGACAGGATTACCGAAACTTGGCATGCACAAGTTCATCACTATTTTCTATCTTCCGATTACAATCGCTTTCTACTTCTATGTAGCCGTAGGCAACATCTACGACATAGGAAGACTGACATTCACATCACTTGAAGGCTATATCGATGCCTTCATCCTGATGTTCCCCTTCGTCACCGTGATTCTCTTCACGGTAGCCCTCGTCGGGCTCCTGGGACTGACTCACTTCGGACGCAGGGCAATTCTCTTCTCAACGACATTCCGCATCCTGATGATGCTCATCATCATCTTCGGCGAGATGACATACGGCAATACTCTCATGGCTGCTCTCTATACGGCAGCATGTGTCGTCAACATCCTTGTCTTCGCTTATTACCGCAGGCGCGAACTCTACTTCGTGAAGGACGGACAGACTCTCGCCGAAGCCTACGCTATGAGAAGAAGAAGCCAGATGCCGGCTCCGGTGAAGAAAACGGCTCCCGCTCCGGAACCGGAAGAAGCAAAGCCTGTCGAAGAGACTCCCGTCGAGGAAGAGAAGCCGGCTGAAGAGGAGGAGAAAAAGGAAGAGGACGACGGCGAAATCATCGTTGCCGTCAGCGATGTTTCAACTGAATACACATCATCCGACGTTGTGAAGAGATGCACCTTCATCTATACACCGGACAGGAAGAAGGACGTGAATCTCCTTTCCGCCTCTCTCGATATCCTGAAGAAAAAGACTGTCGTATCGCTTGAAGTCGAGAACACGGGTGACAAGAGCTACACAGAGTCTGACTGGCTCTTCATGACTGACATAAAGTACACATCCTCGACTCCGATCGAGAAGGGTAAGACAGTCATCAAGGCCGAGATAAACCAGCCTGTCGACAGGATAACCATCGTTCTGACAGAAGTAAGGTAAAGCAGAAAGATATACACCGGGGACACGTGAAGAGCGTGTCCCTTTTCTTTCTCAGAGCACGGCCTGGGGATCGACGTCTATCTCGAGATGTACGGAGTACGGTACCCTGTACTGACTGACGAGTTCCCTCGTGAAAGCAAGAAGCGCCCCGATGCGGCTGCTTCTCAAGAGCACATGATAGCGCCACTGCTGTGCCTGCTTCTCGATGAGGCAAGGAGACGCGGAGAATATCTCGATATCATCCCGTCCTCCGGAAAGGGAGACGGCAAGTGTCTCGAGGTTTTCCGCACTCTCCCTTGCCTTCTCCTCGCTCTTGCTGCGGACTGTCAGATTCACAAGTCTCGTGTAGGGCGGAAACATAGTCTCACGCCTCTCGCTGAGTTCACTGTCATAGAAGTCTTCAACCCTGTTCTCCGCAACACGGCGGATGGCGGAGGCATTGGGCTGCCTTGTCTGTATGATCACAGTGCCGTCATCCCTGTAGCGCCCGGCTCTTCCGGCAACCTGGTACAGGAGGTCGAATGTTCTCTCTCCCGCCCTGAAGTCGGGAAGCGAGAGAGTACTGTCGGCATTGAGTATTCCCACAAGTGACACGAGAGGAAAATTGAGTCCCTTTGCTATCATCTGGGTCCCGAGGAGGATATCTATCTTACCTTCCCTGAATTCCTCGAGAATCTTCGCGGTCTTTTCCCTGTCGCCCCCGATGGAGTCGGTGTCGAGTCTCTCGATGCGCTTCGAGGGAAAGAGCTGTCTCACTTCCTCCTCCGCCATCTCGGTACCGAAGCCGGAGGGCGTTAGATCACGGCTGTTGCACTCGGGGCAAGTCTTCACAAGGGGTGAGGAATAGCCGCATGTGTGGCAGACAAGCTTCCGTCCCGTCTTATGGTATGTGAGCGAGACAGAGCAGTTCGGGCACTCGATCACGTGGCCGCAGGAAGAGCAAACATAGCCGTACGAGAAACCACGCCTGTTGAGAAAGAGTATGATTCCCTTCTTCTGGTCCAGGGCCTTTCTCATCTCGCTCTCGAGAGCGGGACTTATGTTCCTGCTCTCTCCCGCCATGTCTATGATGGAGACACGCGGGAACCTTCCCTCCCCGATACGGTTACGCATGACGATTGCCGTCAGTTTCTGCTCCCTCATGAGCCTCCAGGCTTCAAGGGAGGGCGTTGCGGAGCCCATGATGAGTTCAGCTCCGGACTGATGCGCCCTGTACTGGGCAACCTGGCGCGCATGGTAACGCGGGGAGGATCCCGACTTGTACGCACCTTCGTGCTCTTCGTCGATGATTATGAGCCCCAGATTCCTGAAGGGAGCGAAGACACTGCTTCTCGCTCCGATCACGATGTCGACATCGCCGTTCATTATCTTCAGCCATTCCTTGAGTTTCTGTGACGGAGTAAGGCCCGAATGAAGGACAGCAACACGGCCGCTGAAGCGAGAATAGACTTCACCCGAAAGCTGGTGCGTGAGCGTTATCTCGGGAACAAGGTATAATACCTGTTTCCCCTCGGCTATTATGTCCTCGGCACGTCTGAGGTACACTTCGCTCTTACCAGAGCCGGTTATTCCGAATATGTAGTAGATGCCTTTATTGCCGGTTCTCAGTTTCTCCAGAGCCGTCTCCTGCTCGGGAGTGAGATGCTCGACACGGGAGAATGAAGATATGGTATTGAAGGGAGAGTATTCGCTCTCCTTTCTCCCTGACGGAATCATACCCGAGAGATTGACACCCACGGGCGAGAGATACATCTCGTTCATCCACTTTGCAACGTCGAGAAGCTCCTTTGTGAAGACAGCCGTCTTGTCGACGACTCTCCTCACGGCCTTTATCTCGTAGTCCGTCTCTCCGATTTCATCCATTTCCCTGACGACGAAACCCGTCTTCTCGCCTTTGCCGAAGGGCACCATGACACGGCGTCCGAACGTGCATTCCTCTTCAAGTTTTTCCGGAACGGAGTATGTGAAGCTCATGTTGAAAGGAACGTTGACGATGACCTCAACCCACTTCACGCCTTATCTCCTCCTCCATTGACGGCATCCCTTATGTATTTGAGATCCTCCCAGATCTTCGCTCTGAGTCCTCTGTCCCTGACAAGGGATGAGGGAGTGTAGGTGCAGAATGTCGGAATGCCGTTCACGCGGTATGTATGCAGGCGAAGGGTATCGAAATCATAGCTGCGGCGGAGCATGTAGCGTGCACTGTCTTCCCCGAGGAGAATGATAGCCCTGGGATTTATCCTCTTCATCTCGCTTCTCAGCCAGTCCTTGCAGGAATCGGCTGTCTCCCTCGAGAAGCTCTTCACAGGGCACTTTATGAGAGAGGAAAGCGCCACATCCTTCATCTCGTAGCCCATGGCTGCTATCCACTTGGTGTAGTAGGCGTATGAATCCGATGAAAGAAGAGTGTCTCCCTCGGGGAACGGAAGAACAAAGAGAAGAATTGGCTTTGAGCCGACAAGGGGCTCAGCGTAGACACGTCTGAGAAAGCATGCGTCACACTTGTGGCATGACGAGATTTCATCGGAAAATGTGTCACTGCCCTTCTCGGGAGCAGTTACTGTGTAATCGTACTTCTCGTGCTCTTCCATGAGACAGTCGCCCGAGAGCGCGGCCTCGGCTTCATCGAGAAGGGTGAAAAAACATTCCTTAGTGAGATTCTCTTCCATCATTCTCCTCCTCGAACCAGCTGTACTCATCCTCATCATAGCTTATTCTGGCGAGATATAAACCCTCGGACGGATATGTTTTGAGAGCTTTTGTCCGGTCCCTGCTTTCAAGCCTGAGTCTGAAGTCATCTTCACTCTCTCCATTGAGTGCACACTCGACCATGGTTCCCACCATGCTTCTCACCTGGTGGTAGAGGAATGCGTTCCCGACAACACGGTACTTCAGAAAAGGAAGAGAGTAGCTGTCCCTTTCTTCACTCCACTCTGAGACATAGATGTCCCTCATCTTCGAGGGGCACATATCACGTGCGGAGCAGAATGAAGTGAAATCATGGGTACCCTGAATGATAGAAGCATAGGAATTGAGGAGAGCGATGTCGGGAAGTCTTCTCACGGCAGTGAAGCGCCCCCTGTCGAAGGGAAGCATATCGTCCCAGCGTTTGATGAAGTACCAGTACTCCCTCGCCATTGCCGTGAAACGGGAATGGAATGTGCCTTTCGCCTCCTCCGAAGAGAGTATCCTGACGGAGGACGGAAGACGGGAGTTGAGAATCACGGCCCACTTTTCGGGGGGAATATCCGCTGCCGTGTCGAAATGGGCGACCTGCCCGAGGGCATGGACACCGGCATCGGTTCGTCCCGAGCCGGAGAGTTCGACGTCCTTTCCGAGAACGGCGGAGAGCTCCTTCTTTATCGTTTCCTGGACTGTGAGAGCATCATCCTGTTCCTGCCAGCCGTGAAAGGATGAACCGTCATAACTGACGGTCAGCTTTATGCGTTTTCCCTCTGAAGGCATTTCAACGGATGGTCTCTTCCAGTCTTTTCTACTCATTCTCTATTACTACAAATGCAACGGAGTAATCTCCGTCATGTGAAACCGAAAGGTGTGCCCTTTCGTCCCTGATGCCGCGGCATAGTATGTACGGCATTCCCTTCTCGTCATTTCTTATTTCGATATCTGAAGCGCTGACGGGACCGAATCCGGATCCGAGAGCCTTGACGTAGGCTTCCTTCGCGGCAAAGCGCGACGAGAGATACTCACTTCTTCTCACTCTCCCGGATGCTTCCTCAAGCTCGAAGGGAGTGAAGATTTTCCTCTCCACTCCTGCTGTCAATTTATCGAACCGTGAAATGAGGGCGATGTCTGTCCCGATACCGGCTATCACTGTGCGCTCTTCTCCTCGAAGAGGATACGTACCGTCAGAGGCGACGAGGATACAGAGAGGCCGTTCGATGTGAAGATGTCCCTGTCGTACTCGAGACATACCGAACGACGTGATATTCCCGCCGATGCGACATCGGAGAAGTCGACGCTTGCCGTAATGAGCGACGGGTCCACAAGGTATATGACATCCTCGTTTCCCGTTATGACGACATCAACCGATTCGGGTATGAGAGATACAGCCTGGTAGGGACTGTTCTCGTCGAATGTCACCGTAATCGGAATCGTGACGGTTCTGTCCGTGGCATTGAGGAACCTGATTGATACGACCAGGGCCAGGGCACAGATGAACGAGAGAATCTTCACGACCCAGTTACCGAATATTACGGAGGTGAACTTATTCTGTGACTGCACTGTCTTCATCCTCCTTTGTCTCTATCTTTATATCCTGCGGAACGACATCCCTGCCGCTGAGGAGCATGAGAAGCATCTCCTTGACGACTGCGACGTCGAGGTTGTAGTAGATGTTCGCGTTGTACGCGAGTGATATCGCACCCGTCTCCTCACTGACTATCAGGATGACGGCGTCGGACTCCTCGCTCAGTCCCAGGGCTGCACGGTGTCTTGTACCGAACGTATCCTTGATGGATGTCTGCTTCGAAAGCGGAAGGTAGCATGCGGCGTATGTGCACTTTCCTCCCTGGATCACGCATGCACCGTCATGCAGCGGCGTATCATGATCGAAAATCGTGAGAATCAGGTTGGCGGATAGGTCGGCATTGATCTTCGTTCCCGATTCGTAGATGTTCTTTAAATCCGTGTGACGCGGGAAGATTATGAGGGCACCCCTCTTCTTCTGAACAAGCGTCGTGCATGCCGTGAGAACACTGTCGAGCTGACTCGCCGATGTCTGTGACGAACGGAAGAGCGAGCGTCTCGAGGTTCCCGTGAACGCTCTTCTGAGCTCGGGAGTATAGAAGACTGCAAGCGCCATCACGAGCGGAACGAAGAGCTTCTTCATGACCGTCAGGATGACCTTCAGCTCGAGAATGTATGAAAAGCCGTACAGGATGACCACGGTGGCGAGAATCGTCGCAAGCTCCCTCGCCCTTGTCTCCGACACCGCCATGTAGAATTTATAGATGACGTAGGTCAGTATAAGTGTTTCAAGTATGAGTCTCAGGTAATCGGCGACCGAGAGACTGTTAAACAGATCAAGCATCAATCATTCCTCTTCAGCCTGCACCCAGTCGAGTGTACGGCTGACTGCCTTCTTCCAGAATCCTACCTTTTTTTGCCTCTCCTTGTCATCCATTGTAGGTGTCCATCTTGTCTGTTCCTTCCAGTAGGAGCGGAGTGAGTCTATATCCTCCCAGACTCCCGCCGTCAGTCCCGCGGCATACGCGGCACCGAGTGCCGTCGTCTCCGCGATTACCGGCCTTATCACGGGCTTTGCGAGAATGTCGCTCTGGAATGCCATCAGAGGCCAGGAGTTCGTCATGCCGCCGTCGACCTTGAGGGATGAAATCGGGACACCGCTGTCCTTCTCCATCGCACAGAAGATGTCGTAGGCCTGGAATGCCGTCGCCTCCAGGACGGCACGGCAGATATGTTCTCTCGACGCGTATCCGGTGAGACCTGCGATGACACCGCGTGCATCGCTTCTCCAGTATGGAGCAAAGAGCCCCGCGAATGCCGGTACGATGTAGACGCCGCCGCAGTCCTGCACGGACTGGGCAAGCTCATCGAGTTCCTTCGCCGACGTGACCATCTTGAGATTGTCCCTGACCCACTGTACAAGAGAGCCTGCAACCGCAACGCTTCCCTCGAGTGCATAGACAGGCTTATGTCCCTCGATTCTGTAGCCCACAGTCGTCAGAAGTCCGCTCTCGGAGTAGCAGATCTCCTCTCCGACGTTTGCCAGCATGAAGCATCCAGTGCCGTATGTGCATTTGCTGCTCCCCTTGTCGAAGCATGCCTGACCGAAGAGTGCGGCCATCTGGTCACCCAGTATTCCGCATACGGGAATCGAAGCCCTGAACGGGCCGTCCGGATCGGTATAGCCGTAGATGACGCCCGAAGAGGACACGATTTCGGGAAGGCACTCCTTCTTCACTCCTATGAGGGCAAGCATCTCGTCATCCCACTTGAGAGTGGCGATGTTCATGAGCATGTAGCGCGATGCGTTCGTGACGTCTGTCACGAGAGCCTTTCCTCCCGTGAGACGGTATGTCATGTATGTGTCGATTGTTCCGAATACGAGGCGTCCCGTCTCCGCGTTCCTCTTCACGGACGGAACGTTGTCAAGAAGCCATCGGATCTTGCTTGCGGAGAAGTAGGGAGAATACAGGAGTCCGGTCTTCTGTCGGATGTACTCCTCGCTGACTGTCTTCGAAAGTACGGTGTCGATGAACTCGGCGCCCCTGAGGTCCTGCCACACGATTGCGTTATGGTAGCTCTTTCCTGTCTCGCGGTCGAATGCGATGACGGTCTCTCTCTGGTTGGTTATTCCGACAGCGGAGAGATCCTCACCCTGGAGTCCCGCCTTCTCGAGAGCGGAAGTGATGACGGAGCATGTGTTCTTCCAGATTTCCTCCGGATTGTGCTCAACCCAGCCCGGACGGGGATAGATCTGTCTGTGCTCAAGCTGACTTGTCGAGACGATGTTGTTCCTGTCGTCGAAGATGATGAACCTTGTGCTTGTTGTTCCCTGATCGAGAGCTCCTATGTATTTCATGGCTGCCTCCACTGCTGATTGTACAACAGTTTCCTTTCTATCTGTTGGAAAAAGGTAATTTTATGAGCCTGAATTTTTCGCGGCTCTTCTTCGCGT
>CAZGNN010000064.1:0-3284 GCA_964527335.1 uncultured Spirochaetaceae bacterium
GAAATAAAAAATGGAACTCCGGTAAGAGTTCCCTTAGCTAGGCTGGGCGACCTGCCCCAACCTGATTATAATATCGCATCGGACTGCGAATCTGTCAAGGATGAAGGTCGCGGGTTTCCGGAAATAGAAGTCGAAACTCCTGTAAGAGCTCCCTTCGCTAGGCTGGGTGACCTGCCACAACCTGGAAACACTATCGCATCTGATGACGCTTCTCTCAATGACGGAGGACTTTGATATGCTCTATCTCATCGTTCTCCTATTCTTCTATCTTCAGACATTTGTTCCTTCCGTCTTCAGTTACAGAACAGCCGGGATTGCCATGCTGACGCTTGTACTCCTTGTTGTCAGGAAGTGGGAGAAAGTAAGAATCCCCGTTATGTTTGTCATTCTCCTCTTCTCTGTATTCACCTCATCTCTCGATAAGACCATTATGTATATCCCGATAGAAGAAAAGGAGTTACGCGGTATATACGGTACTGTTGTGACTGAACCTAACCGCAAGAAGCACCGTTATGTCGGGTACTCGGTGATGATTGAAAGCGTCACTAACAGCCGCTGTGACTGGTTCTCTTCTTCCGGTAAAGTCTATGTCATAGGTCCCGACCTCTGTGTCACCAGAGGCGACAGAGTATTTCTGGAGGGAAGGATGACAGATACGTATTTTCTCTCGACCGGCGGGGCCGTGAAGAGCAAGGGAAGATGGGGAAGAATAAGAGAGAAGGTTAATGACGCCTTCATCTCTTCGCTTCCACGGGGAGACAGGGGCAATATAATCTCGCTGCTCCTGACAGGAACGACGCTCGACGGAGACAGTTCGCTTCAGGACAGAGTAAGGGAACTGGGACTGAGTCATATGCTTTCGCTCTCGGGAATGCATTTAGGGTTCATTACATCCATTGTCATGCCAATACTGTGTCTGTTTCTTCATAAGAAAAGGGCAAGGTGGATAAAGAACCTTATTCTCCTTGCCTTTGTATACCTTGCAGGTATGAGAACGTCGCTCATGCGCTCTCTCATATTCGTTTTCCTTATTCCGTTATTCGGTATAGAGAACAGCTTCATTCTCTCGCTTGTCTTTCTACTGAAGCTGTTTCCATATTATGCTGATGAGGTCGCGACTGTCCTCAGTTTTACCTCCCTGGGCGGCATTCTCTTCATCGCAGAGCCTCAGAAAATCCTCGAAAAGGGGAAAGTTCCGCTTTTGTCCACTGTCGGAACCGGCATGCTGACGAGCGTTGCCGCAACTGTGGCGTCGTCGCCGATAGTTTTCTCCGTCTTCGGAGAGTGGCAACCTTATTCCTTCCTCTTCTCCGTTATCGGAATGCCTCTTATAACACTGATGTTCATGATGACTGTCGTAAGATTTATAATTCCTAAATCGGACTTAATTATTGATGGAATATTATGGCTTATAAACAACTCCGGCTCTGTAGCGCAGTATCTGCCGCTGACGACGTCGTTTGATGCCTATTATCCCATTGCGGGAGTTTTTGCTGCCTCTGTCGCAGTTCTCTTCATTCTCGGGAGAAGAAGGCGCTGAGTCTTTTTCTCTTTTTCCTTTTCGGGTATTCTCATTGTTATGTGGAATCTAAATTACGACAGTCCTGTGGAGATAGACAGAGTCCTGAAGGCAAACGGCCTCGCGATGACGAAGAAGTTCGGACAGAATTTTCTCATAAGCGGCCCCATGAGAGAGAAGCTTGTATCGCTGATGGAAGTCGAAAGCGGCATGAAGGTCTGGGAAATAGGCCCGGGGCTCGGCGCCATCACGCATATGCTTCTCAGGGACGGCGTTAATCTTACTGCCTTCGAAATCGACCACGGCTTCGTGAAGATCCTGAACGAGCAGGCTTTCAATGACGAGGAGAATTTCACTCTTGTCGAAGGTGATGCCCTGAAGACTCTCTTCAAGAAGAGACTGCTGCCGCTTCCCGAGAGGATTATCGGTAACCTTCCGTATAATGTCGGATCGGTAATAATCGCGAAGCTCATAGAGCAGAGCTATCTTCCTCCGATGATGATCTTCACGCTCCAGAAGGAAGTCGTGGACAGAATGGTCGGAAAGGTCGGAAGCGAGAGCTACTCATCGTTCTCCGTTCTGACACAGATTGACTATGAGAACACGCTTTCCTTGAAGCTCTCACGCGGCTGTTTCTGGCCGCAGCCCAATGTTGACAGTGCAGTTGTCGTCATGAAAAGGAGGGAGCACAGCTTAGTCCCTGATGAATACAGGGAAACATTCCTTACTCTTCTCAGGGCAATCTTCCAGCAGAGAAGGAAGACGGTGAGGAACAATCTCCAGTCGTCTCTCTACGGCAACAGCGGTAAGGATTTTGTCGAGCTTGTTCTGAGACAATCCGGCCTTGACGGCAGCGAAAGGGCAGAGGTGCTTCCTGTGGAAAAGATTGTTGAAATGGCAGAGGTAATACAGACTAACATAAAGTGATTATTATCTGAAGAGAAAAAGAATTAAACAGGTTTGACAAAAAGAAGGGCACCGGGGAACCGGTGCCTTAACTTAGGTAAGAAAACTCTTACTTTACGATTGTGCCCATCTGGCCTCTTGCGCAGGAAGCAGCGTTGGACTCATCTGTATCGACATGCATAGCAAGGCGGTAGGAAGGAGATACACGGATGACTGTGTCGCCGTAGATTGTCTTTCTGCCGTTGCCGTTCTCGATGAGAACAGATACGATGTCGCCGTTCTTTACACCGAATGCCTCGGCATCTTCCGGCTGCATATGGATGTGTCTCTTTGCGACGATGACGCCTTCCTCAAGTTCGACTGAACCGTTGGGACCTACGAGTGTGCACTTTCCCGAACCCTTGACATCACCGCTTTCCCTGATGGGTGCGTCGATACCGATGGAGCGTGCATCTGTTGCGCTGAGCTCAACCTGGTTGACCTTTCTGCATGGTCCGAGGATTGAAACGTTAGCGAGTTCCTTCTTGGGTCCTACGACTGTGACTCTTTCGTTGGAAGCGAACTGACCCGGCTGGGAGAGCTCCTTCTTTACTGTAAGCTGATAACCCTTTCCGAAGAGAACTTCGAGAGTCTCCTGTGTGACATGAACGTGTCTGGCGCTTGTCTCGACCATAAATTCTTTAGCCATTTATTAAATTCCTCCAGTGAATTTTTCCTTTTGTCTGATTATCGTACAAAAGTGCCGGTTGCTCAACACCATGTGCCGACACATAAGTGAACTATTAAGACATCATCCCCTTGTTGACCTTTTTCAAAGGCGTTATTCTTCCACTATGAAGATTGGTGTATATGGAATGGG
>CAZGNN010000064.1:3384-7991 GCA_964527335.1 uncultured Spirochaetaceae bacterium
CTCCAGCGCTATAATCCGTACACCCGTGACATGCGTCATGACCTCAGGCTTGCCATAGAGAACGTCGGCTACATGCTCGAGAAGGGGGAGAAGAAGTGAACAGCTGTTATATCTACACCCTCGGCTGCAGACTCAACCAGTGCGAGAGCGAAGCCGTCGCAGACAGCTTCAGAGAAGCCGGATGGACGGTTGAAAAGGAAAGTAAGGACGCCCGACTAATCATAGTAAATACATGTGCCGTAACAAGTAAGGCAGAGCAGAAGGCACGGCGTATGATCCGCCTCTTTTCCTCCTCTGCAGAGTGTGTCATAGTCTCCGGCTGTTATGCCGAGAACGACAGGGAGGCCATCGGAAAGCTCGGGAAGAACATCGTAGTCTTCTCCCTTAAAGATAAGCCGTCCTTACTAAAGATTGCCCCGTATCTGACAGAAGCGGAGGAAGGCCGTCTTTTCGAAAGAGTCAGTTCCTTTACCGAGCGTGACACTGATGCCTTCTCCTACAATCCTTCGACTTTCAGTTACCACTCAAGGGCATACATCAAGGTGCAGGACGGCTGCGACAACTCATGCGGCTACTGCAAGACCACGATAGTCCGCGGCCCTTCGAGATTCCTCGATTCTGACGAAGTTGTGAAGAGAGTACTGAAGCTGGAAGAGGAAGGACTCCATGAGATAATGCTCACCGGCGTCAATCTCACGAACTACAACCATAACGGCGACGGACTGGGCGGCCTCATGAAGAGGCTTCTTTCCGAATGCGGGGATGACATCAGATTCCGACTCTCGTCGATGGAACCCGACGGTGTGGATGACCTCCTTCTCGAGCAGATTGCAGACAGGCGTGTATTCCCGCACTTCCACATCCCCATCCAGACAGCTTCCGACCATGTCCTGAAGATAATCGGACGCAAGTACTCGATAAGCCACGTCGAATACATAATAAAGACACTGCGTCAGATCAAGGACGATCCGTTCATCGCCTGCGATGTGATTGCCGGACTTCCCGGCGAGACTGATGAGGACGCCGAGATAACATACCGCTTCATGGTCGACAACGATTTCTCTGCAATGCACGTCTTCCCGTACTCTCCGAGAGAGGGTACTCCGTTATATAACTCGAAGCTATTCGTCGAGGAGAGGATAAGAGACGAGAGGGCTGCAAGATTGAGAACGCTCTCCACGCGTCAGGAGCGTTTCTATACAGAGCGCCAGTTGGGTAAGAGTGTTGAGATAATCGCCGAAAAGGACGGCGCCGGAACTACGGGAAACTACCTGAAGGCGAAGATTGTCTCTCTCTCGTCTTCTCCGATAGTGGAGGGCGGCCTTTATAAAGGCACGGTCACCTCTATTTTCCCGCTTGTGGTTTCCGTTGACTGATATTGTTCGTCGTGTCTGGTGTGACTACCCTCGAGTACGGGGGAATGTCCTCCTTGACCCAGGCGTTCGAGCCTATCGTCGAATCGTGGCCGACTGTGATGTTGCCCAGTACAGATGCGTTGGCGTATATGGTGACTCCGTCCTCGATTGTCGGATGACGCTTCTGGTTTCTCAACAGCATTCCGCATCCGTCCTTCGGGAAGGAGAGTGCGCCGAGCGTTACACCCTGATAGATCTTGACCCTGTCGCCGATGACTGTCGTCTCTCCGATGACGACACCGGTTCCGTGGTCGATGAAGAAGTATTCTCCGATTGTCGCTCCCGGATGTATGTCGATACCGGTATCTGAATGGACAATCTCGTTGAGCATTCTCGGAATGAGCGGAAGCCCCTGCCGGAAGAGGAAGTGCCCTATGCGGTGCACCGTAACGGCCTTGAAACCCGGGTATGTCAGTATGATCTCCCTCACGCTCTTTGCCGCCGGGTCACCGTCGTAGCCTGCCTCGCTGTCCTTCTTGAGAGCCTCCCTTATATGCGGCAGCTCCTCGAGAAGAGAGGATGTCGTCTCCCCGGCCTTCTTCTCGGCTTCATCCCTTGTAAGCCCTGCTGTCGCCCAGGCAAGAGAGGCTTCGCGGAAGAGTATGTCGGAGGCCTTCTCCATGTGCCTCGAGACAACGGTCTCCAGCATGCCGCGGGAAGTTATCTCCTCATAGTCGGGAAAGAGAAGTGCGCGGAACTCCTCCATCATCGTCCTTATCTCATCGAGGGACGGAAGGAGTGCATTCTGGAAGGTATCTCTCTCGATTTTCACACGGGAGAATGATGAAACGTAGGAATCTAAAAACGGAGACGAGTCGAATTTCATGGCCCGATTATAGCTGAAGCTTTACCGGTGTAAAAGTCTTGTAAGGTGTTTTTGCCGGTCTCTTTCAATATCCCGGGAAAGAAGAAAATGAAAAGACTTTCACTCTTCCTCTTCGCTTTTCTCCCTCTCCCTGAGCTTAGCCGAGAGTTTCTGCACTTCGGGGTAGAGAATCCTCGATGAGAGTGAAGCTACGGCAATCTTTATGGCGTCGCCGGGGATGAACGGTACTAGGCCGACGGCGAATGCCTTTGCCCATGTTGTGGAGAGATTGATTTTCAGCCACGGAAGTCCCACAAGGTATGTGAGTACCTCCATGACGAGGACGACGAATACGTTGTAGAGAATGCTGTCATGCTTCCTCTTTGCAAGAAGCGAACCCGCAATCGCGGCAGCGAGAAATCCGATGATGAAGCCGCCTGTCGGGGAAATCAGGGCCGCGATTCCGCCGCCTGACGTGAAGATCGGGAGTCCGATAAGCCCCAGGATGATGAATATCAGGACCGAGAGCGTCGCATTGAGAGGAGGAAGGAGAAGTCCTGCCATGAAGACGAAGAGTGTCTGGAGTGTTACGGGAACGGCACCTACGGGTACCTTTATGAATGAACCTGCCGCAATGAGAGCGGTGAAGAGGGCTGTCAGTATTGTCATACGGCGAGAATAAAGATGTGGAAAAGTATTGTCAACCACTTTACTTACCCGGGTTTACTAACTATCCTCTCATTTATGAACACAAGAGAAACCATTCTCTCCATTCTCGAGGAGCATTCCCCGGAGTATGTAAGCGGAGAGACAATCAGCAACAGTCTCGGAATAACACGCATGGCTGTGAGCAAGGCTGTGGCGAGGATGCAGGAAGACGGCATCGGGATAGAGAGCCGGAAGCACTACGGCTACAGGCTCACAGGCAGGGCGGACATCCTCAACAGGGAGACGCTTATATCCGCATTCGGCCGGAGCGGCATCGGGGTATATTACCTTGACACAACTCAGTCGACGAACAGGGACGC
The DNA here is from genome assembly GCA_964527335.1 of uncultured Spirochaetaceae bacterium. GTDB lineage: Bacteria > Spirochaetota > Spirochaetia > Sphaerochaetales > Sphaerochaetaceae > Ornithospirochaeta. Next base: position 6,633 of record CAZGNN010000064.1, read on the forward strand.
GAAGATAATCGCATCGGAAGGCGCATCTCTTCCCTACGTCGTCACATGCACGAGTCAGACAGGAGGACGGGGAAGACTGGGGCGCTCTTTCGAGTCCCCGTCGGGAGGAGTCTACTTCTCCCTTGTTCTCTCCGGCTCCGACATTGCGTCCCCCGACCTCGTGACGATAGCTTCTGCTGCAGCCGTGAGTGAAGTGATGGAACGTCTGACGGGAACAGAGACATCCATAAAGTGGGTGAATGACATCTACATAAGAGGAAAGAAGGCTGTCGGGATTCTCACGGAAGGAATCATAAACATGGAGGAGGGAAAGCTCGACAAGGTCGTAATCGGAGTCGGCATAAACCTCAGGACAAAGGAGAGCGAACTCAGCTCCTCTGTAAGGGGGATTGCCACGTCGTTCTATCCCGACGGAAAGAGCAGTGTCACGAGAGCTGAAGTCATAGCCGAATGCTCGAAGAGGATAATCTCCATCCAGAAGGAGGATTTCCTTCCCCTTTACAGGGAAAAGTGCTTTGTTCTCGGTAAGGATGTCTTTGCGGTGAAGGGTGATGTGAGAACTCCCTGCCATGCCTACGGCATCGATGAGTGCGGACACCTTCTTGTGCGCTATGAAGACGGAAGGGAGGATGCTCTCTCGAGCGGGGAAATAAGCATCAGGCTTTAAGAAGAGGGACTTCACTCTCGAGAGAAGAAAAATGTAATATAACAGAGGTTTGAGGTAGAAATGTTAACAAAGCTCAAAGAAGACTGGAAAAACAGAATAGAAAAAGAATTGAAGGCATATCTGGGAACAGATGAGATAGCTCCCCTTACTATGGGAGTTCCTCCGAAGAAGGAGATGGGAGACCTCGCATTCCCCATGTTCCCGTATTCCAAGGCAGCGCACAAGGCTCCTGCCCAGATTGCATCAGATATAGCTTCACGCCTGGATGGTGACCATCCGGAGGGCAAGATAATCATCGCGGGTCCTTATCTCAACGTCCAGATAGATATGGCGTCCCTTGCCGGAGCGATTGTGAGCGACGTCAGGGCAAAGGGCGACAGATACGGCTGGGGCGAGAGCCTCTGTGGCAAGAAAATGATGGTCGAGTTCTCATGCCCGAACACCAATAAGCCCCTCCACCTCGGACATATGCGTAACGACTCTCTCGGACAGTCTGTGAGCGAGCTGTTGAAGACCCAGGGAGCAGAAGTGAAGAAGGTAAACCTCATCAACAACCGCGGTGTCCATATCTGCAAGAGCATGCTGGCATACCTCAGGTTCGGTAACGGAGAGACTCCGGAGAGCACAGGCGAGAAGGGCGACCATTTCGTCGGCCGCTACTATGTGCGCTTTGCCCAGTGGGAGAAGGAAGT
>CAZGNN010000065.1:0-7723 GCA_964527335.1 uncultured Spirochaetaceae bacterium
GACTTGCCTATGAGATAACGAAGATCATCCACGGCGAGGAGGAAGCCGAGAAGGCAAAGAGTGCAGCCCAGTCGCTCTTCCAGGGCGGCGGCAGCAGCGAGCACCTTCCTACAGCCGAGATTGACAGAAGCCTCATCGAGAACGGAATCGGAGTCCTGGATCTCTTCACGAAGGCCGGACTTACGCCGAGTAACGGAGAAGCAAGACGTCTTGTCATCCAGGGCGGTGCCGAAGTCAACGGCGAGAAGGTCACGGACTTCAGGAAGGTCTTCTCGACAGATGACCTGAAGGACGGCGCGTTCCTTCTCAAGAGCGGCAAGAAGAAGTTCATGAGGGTTATCCCGAAATGAGAAAGAAGGGGTCTCCGGAGGGAGGCCCTCTTCTTTCTTCCTGTTTGCTGTCTATTCGGTTATATTAACACCATCAACCCACCCGCGGGGCAAGCCCCGGGGGGGCCGCAAACGAAGGTTTTAACAATGAAACAGGTACAGCTGAGATTCCACCGCTTCTTTTCAACGATAATAATGCCCCTGAATGTCTTTGCCGGCATATATTCCCTCCTTACTGCAGTGAGAAGCTGCACGGAGGATGGCTTCAGCGTCTTCAATACAATAACGCTTACGGAAAGCATTGTTGTCCTTCTTCTCGTGTTCTGTACTTTCCGCGGCCTCTTCACTTTCAGGCGTTCCTCTCTCATAACCCTCATTGCCCTGATGGCACTCAAGGCTGCAGACAATATCTGGGCACTTGTGCTCTCGATAAGGAATTCCCTTCCCGTATACATCGTATCATCGGTTACAGGGATAGTCTTTGCTGTCCTGGTCTCGGTCTACTATCTGAGAAGACGTTTTCTCTTCAGTAAGGAAGGCGCGAAGGTGGTGAAGATGACGAGGGAGGACTGGGAGAAGCTCAGAGGGGAAATGGAAGAGAAAAAACAGCCCTTGACGAAAGAGGGAGAAGAGGTGAATGAGGAAGAAGAGGCTGTACCCGAGTATGACTGCCCGCGCTGCGGCTTCCATATTACCGACGGCGCAGTCTTCTGTCCGAAGTGCGGCTGTCAGACGAGAAAGGTCAATCACTGAGAATTGCCGATAGAGCATCGAAGGAGGAGATCACTCTGTCCGAAAAGGGCGCTATCTCCTCTTTTTTCATTGTGCCCGACAGTCCTATGACAAGGCCGCATCCGGCCTTCTTTCCCATCTTAAGGTCCTCGGGAGTGTCGCTGACGATGGCGATTTCGTCACACCTGAGGCCGAAGAGCTCCCCGAAGACGCGGATTGAGTACACATTCGGCTTTCTGATACGGGATGAAGAATCAACGAAGTAGGAGAACGTCACCGGTGAAAGAGCATCGGTCACGATTTTTACGGAAGAAGGAGAGTCGTTCGAGAAGAGCGCGAGGATGATTCCCTTCTCCTGAAGAGAAGTAAGAGTGTTCCTGACAGAGGACAGGTCATATTTTTCAAGTTCTTCCCGAAAGCCGTAGAAGTATCTGTCGCGTATGGTGAGGAACCCCCTCATCGCCTTATATGGATTGAGACGGTACCTGACCGTCAGCGTAACAAGCTTCAGAAATCCAATGAACCTCTTTCTTCTGTCAAAGAGGAGACTTGATGGGGCTATCCTGTCTCCGTCGACGGAGAGTACGGAGAGAAAGGCGGAGACGATTTCGTCCCGGTTTCTTCTCTTTGCCACCGGAAGGTTTTCCGTGAGGGCCCTCCTCATCGGATTTATCCAGAGGGAGTAGGGAAAGACAGTTCCGTCCTTGTCGAGGATAAGCGCTTTTATCTGACTCATGGATTAAGAATATTCAAAAAGCCCTCTTTAGACTACACTGTGTCCATGGTGTACAGAACACATGCAGAGGCAAAGGTCAACATAGGACTGAAGATTACGGGAAAGAGAGATGACGGCTATCATACGCTCTCGTCATACTTTCTGCTCATTCCCTTCTCTGATGACATTGAAGTTGAAATATTTGACGGTGATTCGACTGAGATAGAGGGAAACGGCGGCTATCTTTCATCGGGTGAGGACCTCATGGCGAAGGCCGCGAGGCTCTACAGGGAGAAGACAGGTCTCGTATTCGGATTACATATAAGAATAAGGAAGAATATCCCGACGAAAGCCGGACTCGGGGGCGGAAGCAGCGATGCCGCGGCAGTGCTGAGGGTCCTGAATAACCATTTCGGTGCTATGAGAGGGGATGATCTTCTTTCCTTCTCCTCTTCTGTCGGTGCAGATGTGCCGTTCTTCACCAGCGGATACAGATTCGCATACGTCGAGGGAATAGGGGATAAGATTGAAGAGAAAAGTTTCCCCAGAGGATACAGCTACATAACCCTCTTCCGTGCTCCGGGAAGCGGAACATCGACAAAGGAAGCCTATGCAAAGCTTGACACATTCTCACTGAACTGCCGTCCGCTCGATGATATTTCCTTCCCCATGACACGCTCTTCATTTCCCAACGACTTCGAGAAAATCGAGGGAACGGAGATGTATGACAAGCTGAGAGATAAAACCGGAAGGAATGACTATCTCTCGCTCTCGGGAAGCGGAAGCGTATGGTTCCTGCTCTCGGAGAGGGAATGGAAGGGAACGGAAAGCGAATTGATAGCCTCCCGCAGGCTCTTTGTAGACTGAAGTCCTCTTTTCTGCTATTGTTCACGTGGAATTAGGGGCGTAGCCCAATGGTTAAGGCAGGAGATTTTGATTCTCCATATCACGGTTCGATCCCGTGCGCTCCTGGTTTTCTTTCAGTCTCTGAGACATCCGGCAGGGACACACCAGACTCCGTCACTGCACCTTCTGCTTAATCCTTGAAACAGCATTTTCCCCTCTCTGCCTAAAATCGGGAGACTTGTGGCAAACTATTGAAGGATTGTGGAAAATTCATTGAGCAGAATGTTGGAAAACGGAAGCAGAATTTGTCCTGGACTGAGCCTTGATTATCTTCCCCTGACTCTGTAATATAACGAGTGGCGCCCTGTGGCGTGGCAATGGTAATGGGTAAAACCCATGAGAGTTAAGGAGAAAAAGTATGGCTACAGAAAAAGTGCTCTCAGCTAAACTCAGAACAGAGGACTTCGGCTCATCGGGTTCGAGAAGAGTCGTAAGAAGCGGAAGAATTCCGGCAGTTATCTACGGAAAGAAGGGTGTTGATCCTGTTTATGTAACACTCGATGCCAAGGAATTCAGAATGAAGCAGGGTACGTTCACAGAAACGACACTCATCACACTCAAGCTCGAGGGTGGCGAGGACAAGAACGTATTCGTCAAGGATGTACAGGAAAACCTCCTGAAGAACTGCATTCAGCATGTTGACCTCTTCGAAGTCACATTCGGTCAGCTCCTCAGAACAAAGATCAGAATCGAACTCGAAGGCACAGCAGCAGGTGTCAGAGACGGTGGTGTTCTTGAGCAGGTTACACACGAAGTTGAAATCGAATGCTTCCCGAGAAACCTCCCCGAGAAGCTCGTTGCAGATATTTCCGGACTCGGACTCAACGAAACATTCAGAGTCTCCGATCTCGTTGTTCCCGAGACTATCAAGATTCTCGAGGATGCAGATACGACAATCGCATCCGTCAAGATGGTCAAGGAAGATGTCGAGACTCCGGCTACAGACGAGAATGCAGCTCCTGAAGTTACAACAGGTGCAGCAGCAGCTCCTGCAGACGCTGGTGCCAATGCATAATGATGTTTGTATTCGGTCTTGGTAATCCGGGCTCTGAATACGAAAACACAAGGCATAACGTCGGCTTCATGACAGTCGAAAAGATAGCAGCGCTTAAGGGAGCAACCTTCCGTAAGCGCTGTTTTCGTCCCTGCCGGACAGCGAAGATTGATGACGGCAAAACCTTGCTTGTAGAGCCCCTCACATTCATGAACAGCTCCGGAGAAGCCCTCAACGGCCTTGTGGAGAATACGGATCCCCTTATCGTGATATGCGACCAGATGGACCTTCCTCCCGGAAAGGTCAGGATAAAGGCAAAGGGAGGGAGCGCCGGACACAACGGCCTCAAGTCCATAATCTCCGTCTACGGGGAGAACTTCATCCATGTCTACATCGGAATCGGGAGACCTGAGGATGGTGATATCATCAATCATGTTCTCTCTTCCTTCAGCGATGAGGACAGGAAGAAGATTGATGGGGCCGTCTCACGTGCCGCAGAGGCTGTTCTGGACATAGTCGAAGGTAAACCTCTCAATGAAGTCATTCAACGGGTCAATTCTTTCCAGGGTTAAGATTCCCCAGGAGGGGAGGCTTCTTGTCGCCTTTTCGGGAGGCGAGGATTCGCTGTTTCTTCTCTCTGCTCTCTCTTTCCTTGCCCCCGAGAGAACTGAGGCACTCTACGTCAACCACAACATAAGAGGGACGGAAGAGCTTGAGAGGGAGATTGCACTCAACAGGAAGAATGCCTCTCTTCTAGGAATTCCCCTCCACACCGCAGTAATCCCGAAAGGAAGGATAGCAGAGCGTGCTGCAGAGGAAAACATCGGCGTCGAGGCTGCGGCGAGAAACGAGCGCTACAGAGCGCTTAAAAGCTACGCCGGAGAGAACGGCTTCGACTGGATTCTCACGGCACACCATGAGGATGACCAGACGGAGACCGTCATCATGAGAATGATGGACTTGTCGCCGTTCTGGCAGTGGGGCGGAATAAGGGAGAGAGACGGCATTGTCGTGAGACCCATTCTGGGAATATCGAAAAGAGAGATAATGGAGTGCATAAGAGAAAGCGGTCTGGAGTACTCCGTCGACAGTACCAACAGCGATACCCAGTACAGACGCAATTATATAAGACAGGGAATACTTCCCCTCATAACGGATGAGGAGAAGAGGATAATTTCACACATAGCGGCGAATGTCGGTGCAATGAATATTCCCGTAATCGGATTCACTGCTCTGTCTCCGTTCTACGCGTCGTTCAGCCGCAGTGCATTCCTTTCGTCCCTTCCCGTGACGAAGGAGAAGACGCTGTATTCCGTCTTCTCGGCATTCGGTGAGAAGGAGAGGGTGTCAAGACGATATCTTTCCCAGATTATTGAGGCTGCTGAAAGGGGAAACACGAGAGTCGAAAACGAGAGGTACATATTCTACGTGACGGCTGATGAAGTGAAGGCGTACCGGAAAATTGAATCTTTCTCTTCCCCCTACACTGGAGAAGGCACTCTTCTTCCTGCCGGTCTCGGGGTAGACAATACATCATCCGGACCCCTGACGCTGAAAATCAGAGCGGATGTTCTCTCTTCCTCCGTCATCAGAACAAGCAGAAAGGGCGACACCATAGAGCTTGTTGACGGAAAAAGGAAGGTCTCGTCTCTTTTAAAAGAGAGGAAAGTTCCGTATGCTTTAGTACTGGAGAGCGGCGGAGTGATAAACGCCGTCTTCATGTCGTTCCTCGGAGGAAGAGACCGTCTTTCCTCCTCTCTCAGGGGAAAAGACGGCGTGTACGTCCGCATAGTCACTGAAAAGGATAATTAAAGGAATAAGGATAAATGAACAGCTTCTGGCTTTTTATGGAAAACTACGGTTATGTGTACAGCTCGACCATACTCATAGCCATACTAGGAATCTTCACGGTGAGGAACATCGTGAGACTTCTCGAGAAGGCTCTGATCAACAGCCGCATCGACAACTCCCTTGTCGGCTTCATCATGGCAATCGTGAGAATCATACTGTACCTGGGACTTCTCTTCATATGTCTGGGAAGACTCGACATCCCTCTCAACGGCGTCGTCAGTGCAGTCAGCGCACTCACGCTAGCGATAGGACTTGCCGTCCAGGACATCATCGGAGGTGTTGCGAACGGAATCATGATGGTCACGAGCAACCTCTTCAAGGTGAATGACTTCGTTGACATCGGGGGCTATTCGGGCTCCGTCAAGGAGATAAAGCTCCTCCACACGGTGCTCGTCACAGGCGACAACAAGACAATAACCATCCCCAACAAGGTGGTCTTCTCCTCCTCGATCACGAACTACTCCGTCTTCAAGGTGAGAAGACTCGACACCCTCTTCGGCGTCGACTATGACGCGGACATCGAGAAGGCGAAGAAGGTTCTTTCGGATCTCATCGCATCATGTCCGCTCGTTCTCAAGGACCCGTCCCCGATGGTTGTCGTCAAGGAACTCAAGGACAGCGAAATCGACATTCTCGTCCGCACATGGGTCAACTCCTCTGATTACTGGGACCTTGTCTGGTATCTTAACGAGAAGGGAATGGAAACACTCAACAGGAACGGAATCGAGGTTCCGTATCCGCAGCTGACTATCAGCTACAGAAAGGAGGAAAAGGTATGATGCAGGAACTTCTGCAGAGTGAAACATATGTAAGGAGCAACGTGGCAGTCCTCATTGCCGTTGTCATCTTCCTCATCTCCCACTTCCTCTGCTCGGTGCAGGGCATGGGCCGCAACAAGATCGGAAAGGTTTCGAAAAGCCTCAACAGGGCCTCGAGGTCCCTTTCCCTCTTCATCGCAGGCTCCGAAAGGGAAAAACTCGAGAGAAGCAGGGCACGTAAGCTCCTTCTTGACCTCAGGGTGAGAGTCCGCAACTCGAGCTCCGTACTCCAGGTCTATCTCTACGAAGGATATGACAATCCGACGGTGAACCAGATAATAGCGAAGCTTGCCGCAGTCGAGAATGAATGCGATGATGTCGCAGTCGACTACAACAATTCGAAGAAGGATGAGATGATGACTCATCTCCAGAATATGAAGAAGATGCTCGAACAGGCCTCGATAATGCTCTCTTCCGTCAGGACGGAAATCGAGGAGGACAGCAAAAAAGTCATCTAATCCACACAAACTACACCTCGGAGTGTGAAATCTCAGGTTTAATTTGGTTATCTTTTCTGATGGGGGTCTCACTTGTGAGAACTCCCGATAAAAGATACTATATCTCGAAAAAGGATAATTAATGGACAATTTCGATAAAGACAAGAAGGATGACGTTGTAGAGGGCGAACCCGTAAACCCCGAGAAGGACGGAAAGCCTTCCGATAAAAAGGATGATTCCTCCCCGAAGAAAGAGAAGGAGAACATGTACGACAAGTACCGCTACTGGGGAAGCGAGGACAGGAAGGGCGGATCCGGAAGGGGACCGAAGAACTCGGTTCACAACCGCATCGCACTCGTTGTTCTCATTCTCCTCGCAATCTCGTTCTTCTTCGTGTTCTTCCAGGATTCGAAGAGTGCAAGGGCCACAAAGACCACATACACCGAATTCATCTCCCTTGTCGACAGCGGCAAGGTGACGAGCGCCGAAATTGTCGGCAGCACGAACATCACCTACGTCACAACTGACGGCGGCTACTATTCGACGCGTATTCCTTATTCGGATCTCACGCTCACATCACGCCTTCTCTCGAAGGGTGTCAATCTCTCGGGCTCTGCAGAGACCACCTCAATCTGGGTTATTCTCCTCGAGTTCCTCCCGTGGGTCATCTTCATCTTCCTCATGATCAGCATGCTGCGCTCCACCGGTGCAATGGGCGGGGGAAAGATGATGGGCTCCTTCGGAAAGTCACTTGCAAAGGAATATGAGGCGAAGGACAACAAGACGACATTCAAGGACGTTGCGGGACAGAAGGAAGCGAAGTACGAGCTTCAGGAAATCGTCGACTTCCTGAAGAACCCCGAACGCTTCACCAAGATCGGTGCGAAGATTCCCAAGGGATGTCTTCTCGTAGGCCCTCCGGGAACGGGTAAGACACTTC
>CAZGNN010000066.1:0-4483 GCA_964527335.1 uncultured Spirochaetaceae bacterium
TGGTGGTGCCGAACACGAAGGGGCAGAAGGGAATCGCCACCGCAGCCGTGGCGGGAATAATCGCGGGGCATCCCGAGAATGAACTGGAGGTTCTCTCCGCACTAACAGAGGAAGATATCCCGAAAATCGGGGAGTTCCTCTCGTCCCACGAAGTGAAGATAGCGACAAGTCCGAGGCCTTACATCTTCTCGATAATTGTCACCGTCGAATCGGAGAACCACAGTGCCTCTGCCGAGATAGCAGGCGGCCACACCAACGTCATCAGACTTGTCCGTGACGGGGTGGTTCTGAAGGATGTACCGTACGAGGAGAAGAAGGCCGGAAGAGGAGAGAACAGGAAGCTCCTAACTATCCACGATATAGTCGAATTTGCCGGGTGTGTGAAGCTCGATGACGTGAGAGAGACTCTCGAGCGCCAGATAGAGTACAACATGGCAATAGCCGAAGAGGGACTTGAGAATGACTGGGGCGCGAACATCGGCCGCATTCTTCTCTCCACATACGGAGACGGCGTCAACAACCGCGCGAAGGCGTATGCCGCGGCGGGGTCGGACGCGAGGATGAACGGCTGTGACAGGCCCGTGATCATCAACTCGGGCTCGGGTAACCAGGGAATCACGGTATCTGTTCCGGTGATAATCTATGCCGAGGACATGAATGCATCCCATGACCTCCTGCTGCGGGCACTGTGCGTATCGAACCTCGTGGCAATACACATCAAGGCGTCAATCGGCGCCCTCAGCGCATACTGCGGGGCCACAAGCGCCGCATGCGGTGCCTCTGCCGGCATAAGCTACCTCTACGGCGGCAGGGAGAACGAGATAGCACACTGTGTCGTCAACTCCCTCGCAATCGAGAGCGGCATGATCTGCGACGGTGCGAAGGCAAGCTGCGCGGCCAAGATTGCCTCCGCTGTCGAAGCGGGGCTCCTCGGCTTCGAGATGACGCGCAACAGACGCGAGTTCCACTCCGGGGAAGGCATCGTCACGAAGGGCGTCGAGAATACGATAGAGAACATCGTCGAACTTGCGACTGTCGGCATGAAAGAAACCGACAGGACGATCATCGGCATAATGACAAAGAAACGGGAAGGCTGCTGATTCAGTCAAAAGAGAAATACATTGTTTTCCGCACTCTTGTGTGGTACATTTTCCTACAGCACAGTAACAGGGGACGAAAATGATATATACATCATCGGAACTTTATGAGGAAGGTCATTCGCTTGCCTCAGCCTATATCCGTTCCTTCCGCTATCCGTGGGAGGCACTCAAAGGCATAAAGGAACTCATCACAGAAATCGGGAAGACGCTCGGAGACGACTACGAGGAGAGGAGCGAGAACGTCTGGGTACACAGGACGGCGACCGTCTTTGACTCCGCTTACATCGGGTCCCCGTGCATAATCGGCCCCGAGACGGAGGTGAGACACTCGGCCTTCATCCGCTCGAGCGCGCTCGTGGGAAGCGGATGTGTCATCGGCAACTCCGTCGAACTCAAGAACGTAATAATATCCGACAGTGTCCAGGTTCCCCACTACAACTATGTCGGTGATTCCATTCTGGGCTACAGATCCCACATGGGAGCGGGAAGCCTGACGAGCAACGTCAAGTCCGACAAGACGCTTGTCGTCATAAAGGACAGGGACGGAAAGGAAATCGAAACGGGAATCAAGAAGGTGGGAGCCTTCCTCGGCGACTGGGTTGAAGTCGGGTGCAACAGCGTGCTCTGCCCCGGATCCGTCATCGGAGTGCACACCAACATATATCCTCTCTCGAGAGTGAGGGGAGTCATACCTTCATATTCCATCTTCAAGAGTGAAGACAACATCGTGAGAAAAGAGGAAAGATAAGATGCCAAGATATTTCGGAACAGACGGTTTCAGAGGGGAGGCCAACGTACAGCTCACATTCAACCATGCATACAGGATCGGAAGATACCTGGGGTGGTATTTCTCCTCCGGACGTGGACCGCACTCGGCAAAGATTCTCGTCGGTAAGGATACCCGTCTCAGCTGCTACATGCTCGAGTACGCGCTTCTTGCGGGAATCGCGGCATCGGGTGCCGATGCGTACAACATGCACGTCACGACGACCCCCAGCGTATCATACATAACACGCACGCAGTTCTTCGACTGCGGCATCATGATCAGCGCATCCCATAATCCCTATTACGAGAACGGCATCAAGCTCTTCTCTTCGCTGGGCGAGAAGATGAACGACAGCTTCCTCGAGAAGGTCGAGGAGTACATGGACCGGGACATTGTCCGTGACGGGGACCTCCCGCTTGCCGAGAGGGACAGAATCGGAAAGGTCATCGACTACATGGATGCGAGAATCATGTACTCGGGATTCCTCTCCTCCTCGATAAAGACCCCTCTCAGCGGCCTCAGGGTTCTCCTTGATACGGCAAACGGTGCATCCTACGCCCTTGCCCCGTCAGTCTTCAGAAGACTCGGGGCAGACGTGAGTGTGATCAACAACACACCCGACGGAACCAATATAAACAAGAATGCGGGTTCGACCCATATAGAGGGACTCGTTAAAATGATGACGGAGGGAAACTGGGATGCGGCATTCGCATTCGACGGTGACAGCGACCGCTGTATCGCAGTCGACAGGACGGGTGCTGTGATCAACGGCGACAGGATTCTCTACATCCTCGGCTCCTATCTCAAGGATAACGGTCTTCTCGAGACCAATACGGTCGTCACGACCGTGATGTCCAACATGGGGCTGTACAAGGCTCTCGAGAGGAAGGGAATCGGGTACACACAGACGAAGGTCGGCGACAGATACGTCCACGAATACATGCTCGAGCACGGCAACATCATAGGCGGCGAGCAGTCCGGACACATAATCCTCAGCAGGTACCTCAATACCGGAGACGGAATCCTCACGGCCCTTGTTCTGTCCGAGGTTATGGTGAAGACTGGAAAGAGCCTTCTCGCCCTCTCGTCAGACATGACGGATTACCCGCAGTTCCTCGTCAACGTCGTTGTGTCCGATAAGAAGAGCGTCATGGATGACGCTGATGTCAGGAAGAAGATTGAGGAAGAGACGAAGAAGCTCGAGGGAAAGGGCAGGGTGCTTGTCCGCCCGAGCGGTACGGAACCCGTGATCAGGGTGATGAGCGAAGCGGAGGGGAAGTCAGCGGCGGAGAAGGCCGTTGAGGCAATCGTGGAACTCTTGAGGGAGAAAGGCTATTTCAAAGGCGTAAGATAAGGAGAAAAGCATGCGTATACTCGTAACAGGCGGCAGCGGCTACATCGGTTCCCATACCGTCATAGCACTCATAGAGGCGGGACACTCCGTTTCAGTTCTCGACAATCTCTCGAATTCGTCCGAGGAGGCACTGAGGAGAGTCGAGAGAATAACAGGTTCGTCCATTCCGTTCTATAAGGTCGATATCCGGGACAGGGCGGGACTTGAAAAGGTATTCTCTCTCCAGTCCTTCGATGCCGTGATTCACTTTGCGGGGCTCAAGGCCGTAGGAGAGAGCGTCGTCAGACCATGGGAGTATTACGACAACAACATCACGGGTACTCTCACTCTTGTCGATGTCATGAGAAGGCACTCTGTCAAGAACATAATCTTCTCCTCATCGGCCACAGTTTACGGAGATCCGGAGGAAATTCCCATCACCGAGAACTGCCCCAAGGGAAAGTGCACCAACCCCTACGGAGAGACGAAGAGCATGCTGGAAGACATGCTGACGGCCCTCCATACTGCGGATGTGAAGACAGAGGATCCGAATCCCTGGAACATCGTGCTTCTGAGGTACTTCAACCCTATCGGCGCACATGCATCATCACTCATCGGGGAGAACCCGAACGGAAAGCCGAACAACCTCATGCCTTATATCACGCAGGTAGCTGTCGGGAAGAGAGACCATCTATCCGTGTTCGGTAACGACTATCCGACACCGGACGGCACTGGAGTCAGGGATTACATCCATGTGGTCGACCTTGCGGAGGGACACGTAAAGGCATTAAAGGCGATAGAGAGAAACTGCGGCGTTGCAGTCTACAATCTCGGAACGGGAAAGGGCTACTCCGTACTTGAAGTCGTGCATGCATTCGAAGAGGCGTCGGGAGTGAAGATTCCCTACGTCATAGCCCCCAGACGCGACGGTGACATAGCCGAGTGCTACTCCTCTCCAGAGAAGGCCGAGAGGGAGCTCGGATGGAAGGCAAAGTACAGCCTCTATGACATGTGCCTCTCCTCATGGAACTGGCAGAAGAACAACCCCGAAGGTTACTGATTTCATCCCCGTCTCAAAAGGCGGGGATTATATCTGCCGGCAGATTTGCCCCCGAAACGTATCTTGACTGCTTCTGATTTTCCAACAGGATAATCAAGCAGTAGGGGGCAGTGTATGAAGAAGTCGGCCGGAACAAATAAAAATGTCAACTCCGCATCGGATACTACAAAGCCTTGGTTTGGTTGCAAAAAACTTTGGTTTGGTCCTGAAAAACTTTGGTTTGG
>CAZGNN010000066.1:4583-7703 GCA_964527335.1 uncultured Spirochaetaceae bacterium
CCCGAAGATGTTCTTTTTGCGCTACTATGGAGTGAAGAGGCAGAGTATGAGGAAGGACAGAGTGAATCCGGTTGCACAGAATCTGAATGCGGGAGCGGGTGACGAGGGAGGAAAACTTCTCTATGGTGGAGTCTCAAAGGCCGCAGAGGAGATGGCTGCAGAGGGCATTGTCCTACTGAAGAACGAGAATGATGCTCTTCCACTGAGGAAGGATGACCGTGTTGCTCTCTTCGGACGCTGCGCCTGGAACTACTTCGCTGTCGGCTACGGCAGCGGAGGGGATGTGAGACGACCGTACGTCGTGAATGCCGTGGAAGGGTTGAGAAGGAAGAACGTCAGTCTCGACTGTGACCTCTGCGCTAAGTACGAGTCATGGATCGGAAAGCCCGAAAACACTCCCGTCCCTGACGGAATCTGGGGACACTGGCCGATGAGCCTGAGCGAGATGAGCCTCTCGCCTGACGATGTGAGGAAAGCATCGTTAAGAAACACCATAGCCCTTGTCGTCATCGGCAGAGCTGCAGGAGAAGACCGGGATAACAGACTCGAGAAGGGAAGCTACTATCTTACGGATGACGAGTGCGATCTCCTCGACAAGGTAACCGCATACTTTTCCCGTACCGTCGTCATCATCGATGCCGGCAACATCATCGACATGTCATGGAGTGTGAAATACGGAAGAAGAATCAGTGCCGTACTCTACGCATGGCAGGGCGGAATGGAATCCGGATCCGCCCTCGCGGACATCCTCACGGGAGATATCACCCCATCGGGAAAGCTGACGGCGACCATTGCCTCGTCGTACGACAGATATCCTTCCTCTCGATCATTCGGGGGACTTGAGTACAACAGCTACAGTGAGGACATATATGTCGGCTACAGGTACTTCGAGACCTTCAGGAAGGATGATGTTCTGTATCCCTTCGGCTACGGCCTCAGTTACACAACATTCAGTATCAGCAGCACTGCGGTGAGGAAAGGAGACAGTGTCACCGTTACGGCAACTGTCAGGAATACGGGAAAGAGAAACGGAAAGGAAGTTGTCCAGGTCTATCTCGAGAAGCCTCAGGGAACACTCGGTAACCCCTCCAGGATTCTTACGTCCTACGCCAAGACGAAGCTTCTTACTCCGGGAGAGGAGGAGAGTGTGTCGCTTACGTTTTCGCTCTCATCCTGGGCTTCCTTCAGCGAGAACGAGAGTGCATTCATACTCGAGGAAGGAGACTACTCCGTCCACACGGGGAACTCCGTCAGGAATACGGAGAAGATTCTCACCTTCCACATAGACAGAACACGGACTGTAAAGAACGTAGAGCGTGTACTCCTCGTGAAGAAGGGATGCGAGTTCGAACGCATCGTGAACGAAAACGGAAAGAGCGTCATGAAGATGACGGACAGCGGCGACAGCAACCTCAGAAAGAGGATTCTGTCTTCCCTTCCGCATGAAATCGTGAAAAAGGATGATGAAGACTACACATTCTCCAGTGTGAAGAGCGGAAAGTGCACGCTTGAAGAGTTCACGGCAGGTCTGACGATGAGTCAGCTCGAGGCTCTCACGAGAGGCGAGGGAAAGATGGATTGCAATCTCGGAATTGAAGGCAACGCCGGAGCATTCGGCGGAGTGACGGAGGAGCTGAGAAAGAAGGGAATTCCTGTCGTCATCACGGCAGACGGACCAGCGGGAATCAGAATAAAGCGTACGTGTTCGCTTCTTCCTTCCGGGACAGCTCTTGCCTCATCGTTCAACGACAGGGGAGTCGGGAATCTCTATTCATATATCGCTGCCGAAATGAAGGCATACGGTGTCGACATGCTTCTCGCACCCGGAATGAACATACACCGCAATCCTCTCGCGGGCCGTAACTTCGAGTATTTCTCGGAAGATCCGTACCTCAGCGGCAGCATCGCGGCCGCCGTCGTCAACGCCCTCCAGGGAAGCGGTGTATTCTGCTCTCCGAAGCACTTTGCCGCCAATAACCAGGAGACGGCGAGAACCGAGAATGACTCGAGAGTGAGCGTGAGGGCCCTCAGAGAGATATATCTCAGGAACTTCGAAGTCATGATAAGAAAGAGTCACCCCAGGGCAATCATGACAAGCTACAACAGAATCAACGGAGTATGGTGTCACTACGGCTACGAGCTTGTGGAGACCGTTCTCCGGCACGAGCTCGGCTTTGACGGGGTTGTAATCACGGACTGGTGGATGCACCGCGCCTCCTCACCGGAATTCCCGGCCCTCACCAACGACGCCTACAGGGTGCGTTCGACAGTTGATGTGCTCATGCCGGGAGGAGACGGATACAGCGAAAGCAATACTGTCGGAAGAACTCTTCTCGATACATATGGCAGTGAAGACGGAATAACGAAGGGGGAGATACAGAATGCGGCAATGAGGGTGCTCAGGTTTCTCCTGGAGAAGTCTGAACGCTAGCCTTTCTTCTCCACGAGGATCTTTGCCTTCTTAAGATAGAAAGATACTCCGTATGTCAGGGTGCATTTCCTGCCGTCCTTCCTGAGAAGGGCGGCATACTCCTTTCTGTCGGCCTGTCTGATGGCTTCCCTTGCTCTATTCTCAAGGTCTGCCTCTTTCTTTGCGTACTTGATTTCAATAAGAATGCCGCTGTCACTGCCGACCGGTTCCAGGATGATGTCATCAAAGCCGAGGCCTGCATCATTATTGGAGAGAATCTTCCATCTGCCGGGTCTGAGAAGTCCCAGAAGGAGGCCGTGATAGAAACTTTCCTTGTACTTTGCGTCGAATACTCCGATTGTGTCGTAGAGAACAGACTGAAGAATCTCCCCCGCTTCCTCGTTCTTTCCGTACAGGATGGATGAACAGAAACGCAGGATAAGGTCCTGATAATCACGGTTGTATGCGTTCATCCATTCCCTGACCCTGTCGATGAATTCACCCTTCACCTCTTCGTTGGGAATCCTGAGCTCATATTCACCGTCAATGCAGCCGGACTTCGTCGTCGTGAGGTAACCCGTAAGATAGAGGACGCTCCAGACTTTCTCGACTGAACCGTAGATTTCACTGTATGTAAGATTTTCGTTGATTCTCTTCTTTATAAACGGAGAATGCGAAACGTGCAGCATTCTCCGTTAAGGGTCCAAAAC
>CAZGNN010000067.1:0-7669 GCA_964527335.1 uncultured Spirochaetaceae bacterium
CTATGACGAGACTCGAGCAGAAGACGAAGACCATGATGTCGAGGAGTTTCCACTGTGCATGCTCGACGACACCGCCGCTCGAAAGCAGGAAGAGTATGAGGTACGCCGTGAGCATCGCGACGGTGATTATGATGAATACCACTATCGAGAGAAGCAGCGTCAGCGCGAGCTTGCTCCTGAACTCCTTGTTCTTTTCCTTCACCTTCATTTCCACACCGCCTTGTACCCGAGTCCCCTGACTGCGCTTATCTCGAATTCGTTCCAGCCTTCGAAGCGCTTTCTGAGTCTTCCCACATGAACCGTGACGGTCTCCCATCCCGTCTCGCTCTCTTCTCCCCATATCTCATCCATGAGCTGGATGCGTGTGAAAATCTGCCCCGGGTAGGAGAGAAGCTTGTAGAGAAGAAGGAATTCCTTCTGCGGAAGCTCGATCACCTCGTCCCCGCGTCTCACCGTAAGCGAGTCGTAGTCGAGTGTGACGTCTGCGTTGACTATCTTCCTCTCCTCACGGATGCGGAATCTCCTGAGAAGGGCCTTTATGTGCAAGAGGAGCTTCTCCTCGTCGATGGGCTTTGTTATGTAGTCGTCGGTTCCCGCGATGAATCCCATCTTCTCGTCAAGCGGCATCTGCTTTGCCGTTACCATGAGAATGGGGAGCGAGGAGTCGTTCTCCCTGACTTTCTCCGTGAATTCGTAGCCGTTCATATTCGGCATCATGACATCAAGCACCACGAGGTCTATATGCTCCCTCTCGAGCACCGACAGGGCCTCGAGACCGTCTCCCGCCAGGGACACCTCATAGCCCTCGTTTCTGAGAACCGCCTCAAGGAGAATGCGTGTGTGTCTGTCGTCATCACAGACAAGGATGTGAAACATCTTTCTGCCTCCTGGAATAGAATAACAGATTTTCAGTTTATTTTCAGTTTAGTTTGGTGTGTTACCTTAAACCGCGTAATGCGGCGTCTCCAGCTTTGATGAAGGAGCCGTAAATTCAGTAAGAGGTGTGTTTTAACTATGAGAAAAGTAAAAGTCATCACAGATTCATGCTCTGACCTCAGGGCAGACATGCTTGAAAAGTACGGCATCGATTACGGAAGAATGAGCACCGTCGAGGACGGAAATGTCTCTCCCGCACTCCTCTCGTGGAGTGATGAGGATGCTCATGCCCTCTACGAGAAGATCAGAGAGGGAAAGAGAATCACGACAACACAGGTTCCCGTCGAGGAGTTCAACAGGATATTCACGAAGTACCTCGATGAGGGATATGACATCGTCTACATCGGCTGCTCCTCGAAGCAGAGCGGAAGCGTCAACACGGGCTTCGTCGCTGCGAAGAAGCTTCTCGAGAACTACCCCGATGCAAAGATATATTCAGTCGACTCCCTCAATGCCTCGATGGGAGAAGGCATGCTTGCAATAGAGGCTGCAAAGTATGCTGCAACAGGAAAGAATGCCGACGAAGTAAGGGACTACGTCCTTTCGATAAGAAAGACCGTCCAGCAGTACGTCACGGTCCATACGCTTGAATATCTCAAGAGATCGGGACGTGTATCTGCCTCATCTGCATTCTTCGGTAACCTCATGGGTATCAAACCGATACTCATTTCCGACAGGGACGGTGTCCAGGTAGCGGTCAAGAAGGTGAAGGGCAGAAAGAATTCCTTCAGGGAGATTGTCGCTCTTCTCAAGGAGAATGCAACAGACGTGGAGAACCAGACTGTCTACGTCGCACATGCGGACTGCGCTAAGGAAGAGGTTGACGAACTTGTCGCTCTCATAAAGAGCGAAATCAGACCGAAGGATGTTTCAGTCGGTTATATCGGGCCTATCATCGGTGCCTCGATCGGACCCGATGCAGTCGGTATCTGGGCATTCGGACGGGAAGTCACATTCGCAAATCAGAACTGAGAAACGGAGGGGATATGAGTCAGCCAAGGACAATTGACGGAAAACTGCTGGCAAGGATGATAAGAGCGGGAGTGGAGAACCTGAGGTCTCACGTGAAGAGCGTGAATGACCTCAACGTCTTCCCGATTCCCGACGGGGACACGGGAGACAACATGCTCCTCACATCAATCGGGGGAATGGAGAAGGTCGACAGTCACTGCTCGTCGGTTTCCGACATGTCACACTCCGTCTCTGACGGAATGCTCCTCTCTGCCAGAGGCAACTCCGGCGTTATCCTGTCCCAGATATTCGAGGGAATGGCATCCGCGCTCGAAGGGGTAGAGAACGCCGACAGCAGCGATCTCGTGAAGGCCCTCGAAAGCGGAACGAAGTTCGCATACGAAGCCGTCATGACGCCGACGGAGGGCACGATGCTCACCGTCATGCGCTGCGCGACGGAATATGTTGCGGGAAAGGAATACTCTTCCCCGATGGATGTACTTGCAGACTTCCTCGAAGAGGCGAGACGAACTCTGGATAAGACTCCGTCAATGCTTCCGGTGCTGAAGAAGGCAGGGGTCGTCGATTCCGGCGGAGCGGGACTCGTATACATCGTCGAAGGAATGCTCAGGGGAGCATTCTCCGATGAGGACGGTGACGATGACGACGGGTCATTCGAATTCGCCGCTCCGGGACAGCAGAATCTTGACCTAGATCTCTTCACGGAGGACAGCGTCCTCGAATACGGCTACTGCACCGAGCTCCTCGTGCGCTTACAGAGAGCCAAGGTCGATATCGAATCATTCGATGTCAACGTAATCCTCGATTACCTGAGGGAAATCGGCAACAGCGTCGTGACCGTGAAGAGAGGAAGCGTCGTGAAGATTCATGTCCACACGAAGACTCCGGACAAGGTCCTTGCTTTCTGCCAGCAGTACGGAGAATTCCTGAAGATCAAGATCGAGAACATGTCGCTCCAGCACAGCAACACCGACCTTCCCGATACCCAGGACAGTGCTCCTTCCGTCGAAAAGACCGAAAGGAAGAAGTACGCTGTCGTTGCAGTCGCATCGGGGGAAGGAATCAAGAAGATGTTCACCGATTCCGGCGCAGACGAAATCGTCGACGGCGGACAGAGCATGAACCCCTCGACCGAGGCTTTCCTCAGAGCTTTCAAGAATGTAAATGCCGAGACTGTCTTCGTTCTTCCGAACAACAGCAACATACTTCTCACGGCAAAGCTTGCCGCGGGAATGTTCAAGTTCTCCGATGTCAGGGTAATCGAATCGAAGAGCACGGGAGAAGGCTATGCCGCACTCTCGATGTATTCGGGTGAAGAGGAGAGTGCCGACGAGATTGTCGATGAGATGACAGAGGCGATGAAGAGCTCCCTCACCGCTGCTGTCTCGAAGAGCATCCGCAACGCTGAAGGCGTCAGGGAAGGCGAGTACATCGGCTTCAGGGGCAAGGACATTCTCACGTCGCGTCCGTCACGCACCGACGCAGTGATAGAGACGATGGCTTCTCTCGGCATCGACGATTATGATATTGCACTCGTAATATACGGAAAGGCTGTCGAAGAAGATGAAGCAAAGATTGTCGAGAAGGAGCTCTCATCCCGCTGGAAGGGTAAGGAAGTCTACCTTGTCGACGGCGGACAGGATATCTACGACTACATCCTGATTCTTGAATAGAGGAAGATAAATGTATTTACTCTACATATCTGCAGCCGTTACGGCTTACCTCGTTGCAGGCTGGAACCCTGCGATAACATTCTCGAAGGCTGTATATAAGAAAGACATAAGGACAATGGGGAGCGGTAACCCCGGCTTCACGAACTTCAAGAGGAGCTTCGGTAACCTTGCGTGGCTCATTCTTGTCCTCGATCTCACGAAGGGCGCGCTTGTCGTGCTTCTCTTCGCGTTCCTCTTTGAAAGAAACTGCTCGGGCTTCTACGAGTTCGGTGCAGTCTACACCGGTCTCTTTGCGGTTCTCGGCCATTCGTTTCCTGTGTGGTACGGCTTCAAGGGAGGAAAGGGATTCCTCGTGGGACTCTCGACGCTCTGGGTTGCCGACTGGAGAGTCGGCGCCTTAGCCACCCTCATCATGATAGTCCTTCTTCTCACGACGAAGTACATGTCTCTCTCGACTGTCACGGCGCTCGTCGTGTCGCCGCTTCTGTTCCTTGCGTTCGGCGCTGAGAGCGATGTCATCATCACATACGCCGTAACGGCACTCTTTGTTCTCTGGCGCCACAGGGAGAATTTCAAAAGACTTTTCGCCGGTAAGGAAAACAAGTTCCATCTCGGTTCGCATTGAAGAAGAACATGAATGTTTCTTTTTATCTATTAGGAGGAAACACAAATGAATAAATACAAGGCCGGCATTGATGTCGGCTCCACTACTGTAAAACTCGTTATACTCGACGAAAACGATACTCCCGTCTACGAGGAGTACCGCCGTCATCAGGCTCATCCGAGGGAAATCCTGGCGACTCTACTCTCCGAAGCGGAGGAGAAGCTCGGGGACTGCTCCCTTTCTCTCTCGTTCACAGGGTCCGGATCCATAAATCTCGCGTCATCACTCAATGTGAAGTTCGTACAGGAAGTCGTTGCAGTCGCAACTGCAATAGAGAAGTATGCTCCACAGACCGACGTCGCCATAGAGCTCGGCGGAGAGGATGCCAAGATAATCTATTTCAAGGGTACTCTCGAAGAGAGAATGAACGGTGTCTGCGCAGGCGGCACCGGCTCCTTCATCGACCAGATGGCGTCTCTTCTGCAGACAGACGCCCTTGGCCTCAACAGGGAAGCCGAAAACTATAAGCAGATCTATCCCATAGCCGCACGCTGCGGTGTATTTGCAAAGACAGACATCCAGCCCCTCATCAACGAAGGTGCCACGAAGGCCGATCTCGCGGCCTCGATCTTCCAGGCTGTCGTCACCCAGACGATATCGGGACTGGCGTGCGGTAAGCCTATCCGCGGCTGTGTCGCATTCCTCGGGGGACCGCTTCATTTCCTTCCCGAACTCAAGAAAGCATTCGTAAGGACACTCAATCTTACACCCGAGACCACAGTCGACCCCGAGAACTCCCATCTCTTCGCCGCAACAGGTGCTGCTCTCGAGAGCAGGGATGAGGAGAGCGTGAGACTTGAGGATCTCATCACAAAGCTCAGAAACGGCGTTCAGGAGACATTTGAACTGGCGCGTCTTCCTGCACTCTTCGAGAACAAAGACGAATACGAGGCATTCTGCTCCCGACACGACAGGGCAAAGGTCAGGAGAGGAGACCTTTCAACATATAAGGGAAACTGCTATCTCGGAATCGACGCCGGCTCCACTACAACGAAGCTTGCACTCATATCTGAAGAGGGGGATCTTCTCTATTCCTACTACACGAACAACAAGGGGAACCCCATTGAAGCCGCAAAGGCCGGAATACGGGAGATGAAGTCTCTCATGCCGGAGGGTGCGGTTATAAGAAGAGCCTGCTCGACAGGTTACGGAGAAGCCCTTCTGAAGACTGCCTTCTCCCTTGACGACGGCATCGTCGAGACAATCGCCCACTGCACTGCAGCTTCGTTCTTCGATCCTGCCGTTGACTGCGTTCTCGACATCGGCGGCCAGGACATGAAGTGTATACGCCTCAAAAACGGTGTCGTTGACTCCATAATGCTCAACGAGGCATGCTCCTCGGGCTGCGGCTCGTTCCTCGAGAACTTTGCCTCTTCTCTCGGCTACAGCGCCGAGGAATTCGGAAAGATGGCGCTCTTTGCACCGCATCCCCTCGACCTCGGAACCAGATGCACTGTCTTCATGAACTCCAACGTCAAGCAGGCACAGAAGGAAGGTGCATCCGTCGAGGATATCTCGGCAGGTCTTGCATACTCCGTCATAAAGAATGCCCTCTACAAGGTAATAAAGCTCTCGTCAGCCGAAGAGCTCGGAAAGCACATCGTCGTACAGGGCGGTACCTTCCACAACAGGGCCGTCCTCTCCGCATTCGAGAAGATAGCGGGAGCCGAGGTCATCTGCCCCGACATCTCGGGTGTCATGGGGGCATTCGGTGCCGCGCTCATTGCAAGAAAGAACCACGTCGGGGATGAGAAGAGCACGATGCTCTCATTTGAGGAAATCGAGAATCTCGAGTACAGGACTTCGTCCTTCCGCTGCGGCGGCTGCAGCAACAACTGCATGCTCACGGTCAACATCTTCCCCGGAGGAAGAAGACACATCAGCGGAAACCGCTGCGAGAAGCCGCTCGGAAAGAATACTGAAGTCGAGAAGGGCGACAATATGGTCGACTTCAAGCGTAAGCGTATCTTCGCCTACGAAAGCCTCCCGGAAGAAGAGGCTGTGAGGGGAACAATCGGTATTCCGAGAGTCCTCAACATGTACGAGAACTATCCCTTCTGGGCAACGTTCTTCCGTGCCCTCAAGTTTCGTGTCGTGCTTTCTCCGTTCGCTTCACGCTCAATCTACATGAAGGGAATGGAGTCCATTCCGTCGGAGTCTCTCTGCTACCCCGCAAAGCTTGCCCACGGCCACGTGGAGTGGCTCATAGAGCAGGGGGTGAAGACAATCTTCCACCCCAGTGTCTACTATGAGCACAAGGAAACGGAGAACCCCCAGAACCGCTACTACAACTGTCCTATAGTAATCTCGTACCCCGAGAACATAAAGAACAATGTCGAAAGCCTCAGGGAAAAGGGCGTAAGATACATCCATCCCTTCATGGCCTTCACATCTCCCGAGATTGTCACTGACCGTCTGAGTGAAATCTGCAGGGAGGAGTGGGGAATACCGAAGAGCGAAGTGAAGGCTGCAGTAGCAGAAGCCTGGGAAGAGCAGAGAAAGGCCAAGGAAGACATCAGAAAGGAAGGCGCGAGACTCCTTGAAAAGATAGAAAGGGAAGGCAAGAAGGCAATCGTCCTTGCCGGAAGACCGTATCATATAGACCCGGAAATCAACCACGGTATTCCGGAGCTCATCGCATCCTACGGCCTTACTGTCCTTACTGAGGACAGCATCCCCCGCACCTTCGAGCCGACGCGGCCGTTACGTGTCGTCGACCAGTGGGTATATCATTCACGCCTCTATTATGCGGCGGAGTTCGTCACGAAGCACGACAATATAGAGCTTCTGCAGCTGAACTCCTTCGGCTGCGGGCTGGATGCCATAACGACGGATCAGGTCAACGAAATCCTGTCCGCAGCAGGAAAGCTCTATACAGTTCTCAAGATAGACGAGGTTGCAAACCTCGGTGCCGTGAGAATCAGAATCCGTTCCCTTCTCTATGCAATGGAGGAGAGGGAAAAGAGCAGCAGCAAGAGGGAAGGCCAGTTCAGGCCATACAAGAGAGCAGAGTTCACGAAGGCCATGAAAGACCAGGGCTACACTATTCTCTGCCCGCAGATGACACCGATCCACTTCAACATCGTGGAGCCTGTCTTCAGAAAGTACGGCTATAACCTCGTCGTCCTCGACAACGACAACCGCAGTGCCATAAACGCCGGTCTCAAGTACGTCAACAACGATGCCTGCTACCCCTCGATTGTAATGGTGGGACAGTTCATGGATGCAGTGCTCTCCGGTAAATATGACACCGACCGTCTTGCAATCATAATGACGCAGACGGGAGGCTGCTGCAGAGCTAGCAACTATGTCTCCCTCATCCGTCGTGCACTCGATAAGGCCGGGTATTCCCATATACCGGTGATATCACTCAACGCGAACGGAATGGAGAAGAACGAGGGCTTCACGCTCTCCTACGGCCTCA
>CAZGNN010000068.1:0-7628 GCA_964527335.1 uncultured Spirochaetaceae bacterium
TCGATTGAGTTGTAATGCTTCTTTGTGAACAGTTCCATGAGCTCCTTGTCGCAGTCAAGAACCCTGGCTATCCTCACGAAGGAGTCAAGTGATATCTGTCCTGTTTCCTCGAAGCGCCTGTATGATGCGTAAGATACTCCGGCCCTCGTGGCAAGTTCCCTCTGAGTCATGCTGTACTGTTTCCTCCTCTTTTTTGCGTTGGAGGCAATCACTGACATCATTTCGGAGTGTGACATGGTTAGGAGATCTATGTTAATCATTGTTAATATTTTGGCAATAATCAGATGAAAAGGCAAGAAAATGCTAATATCATAGCACTTTATGAATGTTTTGGGCTTATTATGATTCTTTGTCTGTATGAATGAAAGATGCCCGTCTCCGGGCATCTCTTCACTTCAGACTCTGTATGTATTCGTCTGCGCTGTGGCTCGCTCTTGCGCCGTCTGCTGTGGCTGTCACGACCTGTCTGAAGGACGTCGTCGTAACGTCTCCCGCCGCAAAGAGGCCGGGGAGGGTGGTGCGACCCGAGCTGTCGGTTCTTATGAAACCGCCGCCAGTTTCGCAGAGTCCGTCGACGATTGAGGAGGACGGTGTCATTCCGATGAAGACGAAAACGCCGTCAGTGTCGACTTCATTTCCGCTTGCGAGAATGACTGACTTCACTTCCTTTCCGTCTCCCCGAATCTCTGTGATACTGTCATTCATGATGAGTGAGATATTGTCCTTCTCCCTGACTCTGTCCTGGAGTACCTTCTGTGCACGGAACGCATCACGTCTGTGAACTATGACGACTTCACGGCATAGCTTCGAGAGGTAAAGTGCATCGGTGAGGGCTGTGTCTCCGCCGCCTGCGACGATTACCTTCTTTCCTCTGAAGAACGGCCCGTCACATGTTGCGCAGTAACTCACACCCTTTCCCCTGTATTCCTCTTCGCCCTTTACTCCGAGGTGGCGGTGTGACGCTCCGGTCGCGACGATGACAGCCTTCGAGACTATCTCGCCTTCGTCTGTGGTTGTATGGAAAAGACTGTTCTCCTTTTTTATGGAGAGTGCCTTCATGTATTCGATACTGACTCCGAAGGAGGTGCACTGCGCTTCCATCCTCTCGGAGAGGACATAGCCGCTGAGCTTCTCCGTTCCGGGGTAGTTCTCTATCTCGTCGATGTACAGAAGCTGTCCGCCGGGGCCCATCGGGTCGATGATGAGCGCTCTGTAGCCGGAACGCGACGCATACTGACCTGCGCTCATTCCTGCGGGGCCGGAGCCGATTATGAGGATGTCAGTTTCCACTTCTTTCCTCCAGTGTCTTCTGGATCAGCATCTCCTCGGCGTCGCTCCGTCTTATGTAGACAGGGCCTTCGCCGATGTCATCGGCACCCTTTTCTGCATAGATTTCCTCTGCAAGGGTAATGAGGGATGAGGAGAGGTTTCTCGGTGTGTCGGGGTCAAGGATGACAGCGACAGAGCTGTCCGCTTCCTTTGCCTTCTTATAGAAGACTGCGGCATCGGGGCCTGTGAGAAGGACGGTCTTTCCGAGTGCCTTCACTTCTTCCACGATTCTTTCAGTACTCTCGTCCATGTCCGGAGTTAGAGCTTCTCCGTTCTCGGAGAGACGGTAGTAGAAGCGCTTCTTCTTCGCATCGATTATGCTGAGAACGGGGCCCTTCCAGAGCGGTGACACAGTTCTCTCGATTGCCGAGAGGGTGGGGACGCTCACGAGCGGCACATCGCACGCGAGTGCTATTCCCTTCATCATCGCCATTGCGATTCTGAGTCCCGTGAAAGAGCCCGGGCCTTTCGTGCACACGAGGAGATTGAGGTCTTTGAATGTGATTCCTGCTCTTTCGAGAAGACTCTTGATTTCGCCCATTAGATTCTCGCTCGGGGCAAAGTTGCCGTTAACCATCCTCTCTTCATAGGATGTGTCTGTCCTGAGTGCTATTGATAAGATTGAAGTTGATGTATCGGATACAAGTATGTTCATAGTTCGAGCCCCTCGATTTCTATTGTTCTTGAAAGATCATCGTTGATGGTGACCGTTATGTAGATCGTGTTGTCGGGGAGCATGTCGTCTATCTTCTCCGACCACTCGATGAGGGTTATGCCGTCAGGGTACAGGAATTCCTCTCCGCCCATCGATTCGAACTCGTCGTCTCCGCTGAGACGGTAGATGTCGAGGTGGTAGAGCTTCTCCCTTCCGTCATACTCCTGGACAAGTGTGAATGTCGGGCTGACTATGGCTTCCTCGATTCCGAGCGAGCGTGCTATGCCCTTGGCAATAACGGTCTTGCCCGCGCCGAGCGACCCTCTGAGTGATACGACATCACCTTTCTTGAGTGCATTTCCTATTTTCTTTCCGAGTTCCTCTGTCTCCAGGGGAGAATTAGTTCTGATTGTCATCGCTTTCCTTCCCGCAGTTGCAGACACTTTCGTCTGTCGTCTTTTCGAAGCTTCTGAAGAGATTGTCCTTGATGTTCTCTCCGTTCTTCTCGTCGTCTCCCTTCACGATTTCCTCGTGGATGAGAGTCCCGATCTTCTCTCCCGTCTCCTTCTCGTACTTCTTTATGAGATGCTCGACGAGCTTGTCGTCCGCAGCGAGGAATCTTGCCTTCTCGAGCCACTCGCGCGAGAGGTCGTAGTTGCCGTCTTCGAGAGTGAGGAGGGCGAGGTTGGTGACGACTGTCAGATTCTCGTCATCGAGGTCGTATGCCGATTCGAGGTACACTTCCCCGAGTTCCCTGTTGCCCAGTCCCAGTTCGCAGAGTGCGAGTTCGTTGTATATTTCACTGTTGCTCTCCCCGAGTTCGATGCACTTCAGGAAGCTCGGCTTCGCTTCCTCGAATTCCTTCTTTATCCTGAGCGCCCAGCCCTTTAGAAAGTAGCCGTTCCAGATCTTCGGGTTGTTACTGATGAAGCTCTCTATAATCGGGAGTGCCTTGTCGCTCTCTCCCATCGAGAGGAAGTCGTAGGCTTCCTCGATCTTGTCCTCGTTGTCGAGCTTGAAGCTCACATCCCTGTAGAGCTTCTTCATCTCTTCCTTCTTCTCTCCCTCTTCGGCTACCTTGAAATACCTCTCGAGGTATTCCTTCGCTTCATCGAGGTCGGCCATGAAGGCTTCGAAAGAGGCAAGCTCGGCAAGAAGTTCCTCGTTTTCGCCGAACCTTTCCAGTCCGTCGAGGAGTGTCTCCCTTGCCTTCTTTATATATTCCCTGTTGTCGTCTCCCTTCTTCGAGGCATCGACTGCCATGTAGGAGTAGAGAGTTGCGAGATTAATGCATGATGCACTCTGCGGCAGGAGGTGATAGACAGCACGGAAGAGGAGCCCTGCGAAGTCGTATTCTCCTCTCTGCTCCTTTGCGATTGCCGCCTGATTGAGCTTCTCGACTATTGTGGGGTCGATTGCGTTGATTATGCTCCTGTAGTAATTGAAGTGTTCGTTCCTTTCGTCGTCGGCACATACCGTGATGAGGCCGCTCATGAGGTTCTCGACTGTCCAGTCTGACGCCTCAAGCTCATCCTTTCCTTCCTTGGTGGAGAAGGGGAGCTTTACTGACGGATCGAGCTTCACGCCTGATATGTCAAGTGTGAATGAAGGGGGCAGTGTGACGTATATTACCTTGTCTGAATTGTTCATGCTTCAATGATAGAGCGAAAACAAAAAAAATCCTATAGAAATCAGCCAATCGTCGACTCTTGAACGTTAGTTCAAGGATGGAGTCCTTGTTCGCTTGCGTTCTGTACCCTGTGTTACCGACAAGCGGCGGGTGCAATGCAGGCAGAAGCTATCCCAGACTCCGAGTAGATAGGTTTGAGCCAAGAGGTGCTTGATTGCGTTTCTATAGGTCTATGACTATATTACACGGCTTTCGGGATTAGTAAAAGCATTTTCGACAAAAAATGGAGGCCGCAGCCTCCATTCATGATAGGACACATTGTCAGAAGTCGAAATCGGCGTCCGCTGTTCCGCTGTTGGAAAAGTCCTCTGCGGTTGCAATCTCGTCGTTCTCATCTGCATTCTGTACGAAGTCGATGGAATCGGTGAGTTCATTGAGTGATGCGCCGACGGAAGCAGTAATCGCAGCTGCGCTCTCCGAAATCCTGTCGAGGAGATCCTGAAGTTCCTGGTTATGGATTTCGACGAGTGAAAGTCTCTTCTTCAGATCCTCGATTTCTCCAGAGAGAATCTTTAAAGCACCTGATGCCTTCTTCAATCTGAAAGTTACGAGTTCATTCCTGCTTATACGCTCCATTTTTCTCCTCCTTAAGCGAGAACCTTCTTTACAGTGTCGACGAGTGCTGTGAATGCAGCCTTGTCTTCGACAGCCATGTTCGAAAGTGCCTTTCTGTTAAGCTCGATCTTTGCTTTCTTCAGGCCGTGCATGAACTGGGAATAGTTGAGACCCTCGCTCTGTACAGCAGCGCTGATTCTGGCAATCCAGAGCTTTCTGAAGTCTCTCTTCTTCTCTTTTCTTCCACGGTATGCATACTGACCTGCCTTTGCGACAGCATCCTTTGCAATCCTGTTGTTGGTGCTTCTGCGACCATAGTAGCCTTTAGCCTGATCGAGAATTTTCTTTCTTCTGTCCTTTCTCTTGGTTCCGTCAACTGCTCTTGGCATAATCTCTCCTCCTTAATTAAGCGTAAGGGAGCATTTCTTTTGCTCTCTTTGCTTCAACATCGGCAAGAACTCCCTGATGACGAAGATTCATCTTTCTCTTGGAGCTCTTCTTGGTGAGAATATGGCGCGATCCCTGCTTTTTGATCATGACCTTGCCGCTTCCGGTGACCTTGTAGCGCTTTGCTGCGCTCTTTCTTGTTTTCATCTTAGGCATTCTTTTGCCCTCCCATAGCACTGCTGGGAACAAGCACCCCAGCCGTTACTTTATTTCAATCCCGTGCGGGAAAGAATTACTCTTTGTCTGCTGTCTCTGTCTCTTTCGCAGCCGGCTTTGCCTTCTGTCTGCTGCTCTTCGACGGCGACAACATTATACTCATCATTTTACCTTCCATAAAGGCACTTTTGTCAAGATTGAAGGGGCATCCCATCTCCGTAAGTTTGACGAGAATCGTATCGAGAACATCCTTTCCGAGGTCGGTATGGGTGATTGTTCTTCCCTTGAAGCGGATGGACACCTTGACCTTGTTTCCTTCCGAGAGGAATTCGGCTATTGCCTTGCTCTTCGTGTTGATGTCACCCTCTGCAATCTTGGACTGCATCCTGACTTCCTTGAGTTTGGTTACGACCTGATTCTTCTTGGCTTCCTTCTGCTTCTTCTCCATCTCGTAGCGGTACTTTCCGAAATCGAGCACCTTGCATACGGGGGGATTTGCCATCGGTGAGACCTCGACGAGATCGAGACCTGCCTCTTCGGCAACCCTGAGAGCTTCGAAAGTGTTCACAACTCCTCTCTGATTACCACTTTCATCAATCAGAAAGACTTCTCTCGCCCTTATCTGGCGATTGATTCTCAAATCCTTTGTAGCCATTAAACTCCTTACGCACGGCAGAACGCAGATATATCAATAGATTAGTGCCCACGGCACTTGAAAAAGATTAGCATTAACGATTACCGCTGTCAAATCAGATAATTGGGTTAAAAGGGATTATCGTGCAGAAAAATAAGGTTTTTCATCCCTTGTCCCTCTCATTCTGCGGCGTTAGACTGTGCCTATGGAAAAATGGCTCTTCGATTTTGATGAATTCATGGGTAAGGAAGTCGTCCTTTCGTCCTTCTCCGGCGACAGGGTATGCGGCACATTCACGGACTGGAGCGACGACTGGATCGAGATAACCACAGCCGAGGGCGAGGTGATTACCGTGCCCGTCGAACCCGTGAGGAATATAAGGATTATCGAATAATTTTTCGTGCTGAAATCTTGCACGCAGAATAAAGGCATGCTATCTTCATTATGGAGGACGGCAGCATGCTTCTTTATATAAAGGTCGGCAACACACTCATATACAGATCTCCTGTGGAGTTTTCCCTGAAGGCGAACCGGCACTACAAGAGGTTCCCGACAAACTACACAACACAATGCGGAATCGGTGTTCTGAAGTCGGCTGTTCTCATCGGCCCCAACAATTGCGGAAAGACGAACTTCGTCCGCATAGTTGCCCTTATCAGGGACATCATCCTCAACAGGGGCTCGAGGCCGGGACGGAATCTTTTCTCTGATGACAATGTGTCAGAGCTTTCGGTATCGTTCATCGGGGACGGACGGCAGTATCTTCTTCAGTTCGGGTATGACACTGAGAAGGGGGAATACATCTACGAGCGTTATGCTTCCGTCGAACGCGACAGGTACGGCAACACCCGCGAGGATGATATCCTCGTAAGGGACGTGAAGAAAGGGGAGTACAGGGCAGAGGATGAAGGCCTTGTTCCTGTGATGAAGGTGTCGTCGAGAACGAACATCATGATGCATGTCGTGGATTCTTCACAGTTTCCATCTCTTTCACTCTTTGTCTCCGCCGCGCTCTCGTTTGCTTCGAAGATAGACATCGTCGACATGAACAACATCCCCCTCTCGCATACCATCAGGGTAGTGAAGGGGAACGGGGAAAGAAGAAGGAAGCTTGTCGCATTTCTCCGCTCCGCCGATGTCGACCTTGACGATCTGAAATACCTTTCGGATGAGGAAGCTGAGAAGCTCAGCTTTGATGACAGTCTCTCTCCCCAGGAAGGTGTGCTGTCATCCGTTTCCGCTGATGACATTCTTCATCTTGCATCAGTCTACAGGGGCGTCACAGTTCCCTCCGTCCTCTTCGATTCGACGGGAACGAAGAAACTCGAGGCTCTCTCATCCTACATACTCGATGCTCTCGAGAAGGGCAGGATTCTTGTCGTCGACGAACTTGACGGCTCCCTTCACTTCCGTCTGACACGCGCAATCGTCGCACTCTTCAACAACGTTCTCAATACGTCTGCACAGCTCATCGCCACTGTACACGATGTTTCCCTTCTTGACTGCAGAACTCTCCTGAGACAGGACCAGATATGGTTCGCGGCAAAGGACCGCAGTGACACCTATCTCTATCCTCTCTCTTCTTTCACTGCCGGCAGGGACAGAATGAGAGGGGAGAGTGACATCGCAGAGATGTACAGAAAGGGCTGTCTGGGGGCAATACCGGAACCGAATTTTTCTGATGTTCTTCAGTCACATGATTGAGATACTCAATAATTGGAAACGAAAAATCAAATAACCATTTATAAACTTAATGTGACACAGAAAATGCATTTAATATTGTTTAGTAAAATGATATAAAAGTTTGACAAAGTATAGTAAAAGTATTACCTTGTTTGTAAGGAGACTATAATGTGTACAGTAACTTGCAAAGTTGATGAAAATGTTAAAAACAATGCAGAGGCTATATTTGAAACCCTTGGAATTTCAATGTCAGCTGCAATCAACATGTTTTTGCGTGCAGCAATAAGGGAGGAAGGGCTGCCGATTGAGACCAAGCTGAAAACAAGGAAACAACTGATTCTTGAGCGAGTGAAGGAATCTGAAAATCCTGCTAACCTGAGCCCTGTTTTCAACAGTATGGAAGAAGCCAAGGATTGGTTGAATGCTTAAACTCCAAATCACCAACAGTTTCAAACATGATTATAAGTTGATGAAAAAAA
>CAZGNN010000069.1:0-7574 GCA_964527335.1 uncultured Spirochaetaceae bacterium
CCCGAAGATGTTGCAGAGAATATGAGAGAGAAGCTTCTCGAGTGTGCCTCCCTCAACCGCGAGATAGACAGGAAGATGCAGGAACTCAAGGACGAGAGCGACCTCTATCTCAGCTCCGACTGAGGAGACCCCCGATTACCTTTCCATCCGTATTCTCCATCCCGATACCGAAGAGCGAGAGGATTGTCGGTCCTTCGTCTACAAGGCGTGCCCTGTCGAAAACGGCGTTTTTCTCCGCTCTTTTACCGCATACGGCGAATACCGGCTTCGGCCCCTTGTCCGGCGCATAGCCGTGTGTCGAGTATTTCCCGTCAGTTCTTTCCGTAAAGGGCGAAAGGAAGGGGGAGAACGCGAGAGAAGTATTGTCAGTGCCTTCGAGAATGATGCTGAAGGGCCCCGAGAGGTGCCATCTCTCTTCAGCTTCCGGGGAAGAATATATTCTCTCGATTGCCCCGGGGTATTCATTCTTCATTCTTTCAAATACCCTGAGAGCCTCCTCTTCGCCGATTCCGTTGAGGTAGACGACGGACGAGAAGCCTGTGGGGTGGGCGAGGATTCTCCAGCTTTCGATTCTGTCTCCGTTGAGTTTTATGTACCCCCAGTCTGCAAGGACCCTGTTGACGGAGAAGACTCTCTTTATGTCCATCTGACCGTGATCGCCGAGAAGAAAGAAAGTCGTGTCAGGGTATGTTCCGTTGTCTTCTGTTGCCGCCGCTATCTTTCCGATGCATTCGTCGATGAAGTCGTATGCATCCTGGAGAACATCAGTGCCGGAGCCTTTTTCGTGCTTCCTGCTGTCTACGGCGGAGAGGTGTATAAGCGTTAAGTCTGGGGACTTCTCCCTTATTATGTCTGATGCATTCTCAGTAGTGTAGATGTCGTAATAGCGGTCCTTCCGTTCGTCGAGAATGTATCTGTTACGGTCGAATATCGGCCAGGCCTTTGGGGATACTGCCTCTCTGTAGAGAGCATCTGCGTCCATGCCTTCGAGAGGCCATATCTCGGGAATGGTGTAATCGGCATTGCCGCCTGCGGTCACGGGCCAGCTTACGGCAGCGGTTGTAAGACCGTGCTCATTGGCATACTCGATTATCGTCTTTGCCCTGAGGTCCTTCTCCCACCAGTTCCACTCGTTCCTTTTTCTTGTGATGTCGAGTTTCTCGTTGTGCCAGATTCCGGTTTTATCCGGGTAACAGCCGGAGATTATGGACGCGTGGCAGGGGTAGGTGTATGTGGGGTAGACGCACTCGATGTTCCTTACGATGGAATATGAGGAGAGGAGAGAGGAGAAGTTCTTCCTTTTCAGGAGCTCGTCAAAGTCTGTTTCCGTCATCGCATCTACCGAGATGACGACTGCCTTATTTTCCTTCATGTTTTTTTCTCTCTCCCGCCACAGTGAGGAAGAAGCGCTGCGGTATCTCATGGATTATGACGATGCCGAGAACCATCCCCAGACATGCCTTGAGGGCATCGCTTCCGCTTGACAAGGCTTTCTCCATCTCTTCCGAAACAAGATAGTAGACCGTCCAGTATATGTCGGCCCCGGGAACGAGCGTGAATATTCCCGCGATGAGGTATATGATTTCGGGAGTCTTCCGTCTTACAGCCTCGAACCGGGCAAGAAGCGTGACGACGACGGATGCGATGAATATCGCCATACCGTAACCCGTGAATTCCCTGGCGAAGGAGAAGACTATCCAGCCCACGACGCCGATGACGCCGCACCCGAGCCAGTTGCGTGCCGGAATGTTGTAGAGAACGGAGAATGCAATGGTTCCGAAGAAGGAGGCGAGAATCACATACCACTTCACAGGCTCAATCCTCCACGTATGTTCGAGTAGAGGGAGAGCACCGTTCCGACTCCGACTGCTATGCATATGAAGACGAAGACGGAGTCGAGGATTCTCACGACTCCCGAGAGGTAGTCGCCGTTGGCGATGTCCCTGATTCCGTTGACGAACGGGACTCCCGGAATAAGCGGGATTATGGAGCCCGCTATCATGGCATTCATGTTGACCGAGAAGCCGAAGTGGTGGAATACGAGACAGACTGCGCTGACGAGCGCCGAACCGAGTATGTTCGTCGTTATCTTCGAAAGGTGCTTCTTTGCCCAGAACTGGATGAAGAGACCCAGTATTAGGCCTGCAGTGAGGGCACTGAGGGCGTCACCCAGCCTTCCGCCGTAGAGGAACGTGAATGCTCCCGAGCCCAGGGCTGTCGCACCCACGAGAAGAAGACTGGGCTCACTGTGGAGGGCGTCTATTCCCTTTAGTTTCTCCCTCACTTCGTCGAGTGTGTATTTACCTCTGCAGATTTCACGCGAGAGCTGGTTGATGGCCGCGACCTTTGCAAGGTTTGCCGAGTTCGAGGGGATGAACTTCACTCTTGCCGCATTCGTGCCGTCCCTGTCGGTTGCGGAGGAGAGGATGCCGTTAGTGAGGACGAAGAAGTCGCTGTCGGGAACGCCGTAGTGGCCGGCAATGCGGGAGAGTGTATCCTCCGTCCGTGATATCTCGGCACCGTTTGAAATGAGGATGCGTCCTATCTCGGTGCACACGCTCAGAATATCCTGTGACTTTTCGGCCATGAAAAAACTCTCCGTCAACATACTATTCTCCAAGGAGGATGAGTTGTCAACAGAGAGTTCTGAAAAGTGAGAGGTGTCTCTTACTTCAGGCTCGATCTCGAGAGAAGCTCTTCAGCTTCTGCTGTGCTGAGGTCGTAGTTCCAGAGAAGAGAGTAGATTTCCTGTGCCTTCTCGACCATGTTGTAGGAGTAGAGGTCAGGATAGACGAGGTTACCGAGCCACCATACTCCGAGGAGCATGTTCATTGAAGGAGGATTAGCCATCCAGTTGTACGGAGAGGACGGAACTTCATAGTACTTTCCTTCCTTTACCGCCTCGAGTTCGTTCCATGCCGCGTCGTCTGCAACCGAATCATAGACAGAGCCCGATGCGAAGACGATCACGTCCGGATCGCATGTGAGGACTGTCTCCATGCTGACGGAGTCGCCTGTGCCCTTGTTGGAGAACTTCTCGAGAACGACTGCGTTGTCTGCACCGATGAGGGAGATTACCTGAGCGTGTGTGGAACCCTGGGCAAAGACATTGAGGCCTTCCTTGCCTGTTGCGTACATGACACTCTTCTTTGTCTCGTCTGTAAGCTTTGCCCTGTTGTCTTCAGCCATCTTGAGAGTCTCCTCGACAAATGAAGCGAGCTTCTCGCCCTTTTCTTCCTTGCCGAAGATCTCACCGAGAGTCCTGAATGCCGAAGCCATGTGGTTCAGGTCGCTTTCGATGAAGATTACAGGAATGCCGAGCTGCTCCTGGAGCGCGTCCATATCTTCCTTTATGCCGTCCTTGTAGTCACCAAGGTCGATGATGACATCCGGATCGAGTGCGAGGATCTGTTCCATGTTGAGGGATGCCTTGCTGCCGTAGAACTGTCCTGTTGCAGGAAGGGAAGCCACCTGGGACGGAAGATACCTGGCCTGGCTTTCGCTGATGGACGAGTTGACGGAAACCATCTCATCCGGAGCGAAGACGGAAAGGAACATCGTCGCGACTGCGCCCGACGGACATACCTTTGTTATTTCGGCGGGGATTGTCACCTCCCTGCCACATGAATCTGTGATAACTCTCTCTGTGCTCTCCTCGACGGCAGTGACTTCACTGACGGGCTGAGCGACAAGAGCGAATGAAATGAACACCAGACAGAATAATGCTGTAAGTTTTTTCATTAGTTACTCCTTGTCGTCATATTTTCGGAAACAATACGGTTCTCGTCAACACTTTTCTCCCTCTTTGAAAATCATCAGAGAGTAGTTTTCTGTCTGGAATTTGACGTATTTCGAAATATGAGACGGTATGCTTTTACGGATTCATAAAAGCGGGGTGTTTCCACCCCGTCGCCTTTACGTGCGGCCGCTCTCCGCCGTCACTTTCCTTATGTGAAGAGCAAGCCTCTCGGAGAGGACATCTTCACTTTCGAGTCTCCACTTCCAGTTGCCGCTCCTGGAGCCGGGCGTGTTGATTCTCGCGTCCTTTCCGAGATTCAGCCAGTCCTGCAGAGGAACAACCATCAGGAATGATGAGCTCTCCATGCCGTACTTTATGATGGCCTCTGGAAGCAGGGCGCTGTCCCTGACAGCGAGCTTATCCATCGCACCGAGGACGAAGGCGCTGTTGTTCTCGTCCTCGCACCATCCCCTGAGCGTGATGTTGTCGTGCGTTCCCGTGAAGCATACGGAGGAGTAGGGGTAGTTCTTCGGATCCCAGTCTCCCTTTTCCCTGGGGTCGAATGCGAACTGGAGAACCTTCATTCCGGGCCATCCCGAAGCCTTGAGTAGAGCCTTGACATCGTCCGTGAGGTACCCCAGGTCCTCTGCCGTGAAACGGATGGATGGGAATGATTCGTTGAGGGTGTCAGTGAAGCTTCTTCCGGGGCCTTTCACCCAGTGGCCGTTACGTGCTGTCTTCTCGCCGTATTTCACGCTGTAGTAGCTTTCGAGTCCCCTGAAGTGGTCGAAGCGGAGCATATCGTAAAGCTTCGCCTGGGCTTCTATCCTC
The DNA here is from genome assembly GCA_964527335.1 of uncultured Spirochaetaceae bacterium. Taxonomy (GTDB): domain Bacteria; phylum Spirochaetota; class Spirochaetia; order Sphaerochaetales; family Sphaerochaetaceae; genus Ornithospirochaeta. The sequence goes on from CAZGNN010000069.1 coordinate 4,571, forward strand.
TTCTTCCACCAGGAGTAGCCGTCTTCCTTCATCCTGTCCCAGTTGTACAAAGGATTACCCCAGAGCTGGCCGTCGGCGTTGAAATAGTCAGGCGGAACTCCGCTGACTGAGGTCGGGATGCACTCATCGTCGAGCTGGAAGAGCTCGGGATCCGCCCACACATCCTGGCTGTCGGGTGCGACGTAGATCGGAATGTCGCCGATGATTCCGATGCCCCTTTCTCGTGCGTAGGAGCGCAGCGCGTTCCACTGTCTGAAGAAGAGAAACTGCACAAAGATGTGGTAGTCCATCTCATCCTTGAGTTCTTCCCTGTACATATCGAGGGTGTCTTTGTCTCTCGTGACTGCCTTCCTGTCACTCCACTGTGTCAGACCCTTCATTCCGAAATGCTTCTTGAGGGAAGAGAAGAGGGCCCAGTCCTCTATCCAGTCCGAATTCTCCTTTCTGAAGACTTCGACTTCGCTTCTGTATCTTTCCCTTCCTCTTTCCCATGCAACTCTCAGTACATCGGAGCGTGAAGAATAGACGGCGCCGTAGTCGACTTCTCCTCTTCTTTTTCCCCAGCATCTGCCTATTATGTCATTCTCACCCAGAAGTCCGTCTTCAACGAGCATGTCGAGGTCGATGAAGTAGGGATTCCCTGCAAATGACGAGAGCGACTGGTAGGGGCTGTCGCCGTAGCTTGTCGGCCCCAGGGGGAGAATCTGCCAGTATTTCTGGCCGCTTCTCTCAAGAAAATCTATGAAATGATATGCACTCTTTCCCATTGTTCCGATTCCGTAGGGAGAGGGAAGGGAGAAGAGGGGCATCAGTATTCCCGAATAACGTTTTTCCATGAATTTAGTCTCTCCGGAACACCGCCTGCCGGGGGCAGGTGGCATTCCTTTATTAAATTGAGGGGGTTATCAGCCCTTGACGGCTCCTGCCGCAACACCCTTGATGATGTGCTTCTGGCAGCAGATGTAGAAGATGATGACGGGGACGATTCCCATCAGAATCATTGCCATCGTTGCACCGAGGTCGACTCTGCCGTAGCTGCCCTGAAGATACTGGATCTGAATCGGGATTGTCTTGTAGAGGTTGATGTCGAGTACAAGATACGGAAGGAGATAGTCGTTCCACACCCACATTATCTCGAGTATCGAAACGGATATGAGTGTCGGCTTCATGACGGGAAGGACAATCGTGAAGAATGTCCTCACGGGGCCGCAGCCGTCGATTACCGCAGCTTCCTCCATCTCGATCGGAACACTCTTTACAAAGCCCGCGAACATGAAGATTGCAAGTCCCGCACCGAATCCGAGGTAGATGATCGGGATGGTGTAGGGGGTGTTGAGCTTCAGCCTGTCAGCCGTGAACGAGAGCGAGAACATCACCATCTGGAAGGGTACTATCATGGAGAATACACAGAGATAGTAGACTATCCTCGACACGAGCGAGTTTATTCTCGATATGTACCATGCACTCATGCTTGTGCAGAGTATTATGAGAGCCGTCGACGCAACCGTTATGAAGAGCGAGTAGAGTATACACTTTATGTAAGGGTAGTTGCCCGCCGTCATGCCGTTGACGAAGTTGCTCATTCCCGCCCATTCCTCTCCCGATGGGATACTGAACGTGTCAGTCTTGACAAAGGTGTTGAGCTTGAATGAATTGAGAAGCACCAGGAATACGGGGAATACCCATACGAGTGCTATGATGGCAAAGAGAACCGTGAGAAGGTTCAGCCTTATCTTTTCGCCTCTGAGTGTAGCCATTACTGCTGTACCTCCTTTTCCCTTGTGAACTTCAGCTGCAGGAGTCCTATCGCAGCCACGAGTATGAAGAAGATGACGGCCTTTGCCTGTGCCGTGCCTCTTGCGCTCTTTCCCGTCATCATGTAGGTCGAGTAGATGTTGAGGGCAAGCATCTCCGATGCAGATACCTGTTCGCCGCCGACATAGCTGATCGGAAGGCCTCCGGTGAGGGCGAGGTTCTGGTCGAAGAGCTTGAAGCCGTTCGAGAGAGAGAGGAACGTGCAGATCGTGATGGACGACATGACGTTCGGAATCGTGATGCGGATGAGCGTCTGCCATCTTGATGCGCCGTCGATTCTTGCGGCTTCCATCATGTCTTCCGGAATTGCCTGGAGACCTGCGATGTAGATTATCATCATGTAGCCGATCTGCTGCCAGCACATGAGGATTACAAGTCCCCAGAAGCCGAGCTTCTCGTCCATGAGAATCGAGGTGCCGTACTTCGAGAGTATGCCGTCGAATATCATCGACCAGATGTAGCTCAGGACGATTCCCCCGATGAGGTTCGGCATGAAGAACACGGTCCTGAAGAGGTTCGAGCCCTTCATCTTCTGCGTCAGCGCAAGTGCGAATGCGAAGGCGAAGAGGTTGATGAGCACTACAGATACCACCGTATATAATGCAGTGTACCAGAATGCATGGATGAACGACGGGTCCGTGAGGGCCTTTATATAGTTACTGAATCCCACGAACTTCGTCTTCGTGATGATCGTGAATTGGCAGAATGAAAGGTATATACCCTGTATGAAGGGCCATATGAAGCCGATTGCGAAACATATGAGTGTCGGTCCCATGAAGAGTGGAAACCATTTCTTTATCGGCTTTTTGATGAGAGCCGAACTCAGTCCGCCCTCGGCTTTGTGTGCTTTTCCCGGTTTTGAAGCCATCTGTGAATCTCCCGTACGTGAAAGATCTGAATCGGTTGAGTGAAAGGAAAAGGGCGGGTAATGAGCCCGCCCTTCTCAAGATTGAGCTTAGTGAGTGTTCTTGTACTGTGTAGCCCAGCCCTGGACGAATGCTGTCTTTACATTCTCCCAGTTAGCATCTGTCTGTTCTGCATCGTAGATGTTCATTGCAGATACGAGTCCTGCTCTCCAGTCGTCGACATTCGGTGTGTAGTTGAATGCCCATGTCATGACATACTTGCCGCTGTTGCTGTAAGCGTTAGCTGCATCGAGGAAGACGTTTCCGCTTGCTGCTGCCTTCTT
>CAZGNN010000070.1:0-7295 GCA_964527335.1 uncultured Spirochaetaceae bacterium
CTCCCGCGATGCTCTATCACAACAACTATACACGGAGCAACACCAACTCGATTCTTGCCTTCGAGGCTGACTGGACAATCGTGAAGGGACTCAATGTCTACGGACAGGTTGTCGTTGACGAGTCAATACTTCCCGGAGAGAACAACCCTGCAACGACGACAGAGCTTGCAGAGCCCAACGGCCTGGGATTCCTTGCTGGTGTTACCTACAAGACGGAACTGGGGAAGGGTATTCTGACAGTCAACGCAGAGGGTGCCTACACGGATCCCTACCTCTATCTCAGGGACGGCGATCAGCAGGCAGGAGAGAGCGGACGGCAGCAGACGAACGGCCGCTACGGCATAAACTACGTCATTGCACTCAGGGAGATGAGTAACTGCGGAGGAACCGAGAACTACAATCTCGAGTTCATGGGCTACAAGTACGGCGGAGACGCAATCGTCGCATTCCTCGGGAGTGAGTATGAAACCGAGAAGTGGAACGCCGGACTCAATCTCTTCTTCATGATTCACGGTACACATGACAGATATACGGCATGGACGAGAGTCAATGACACGATAGACGGAAAGAAGATGACGAATCAGACGACGCCGACGACTGAGCACCAGACTGCAAACAGCATGGATGCAGAGGCGGATAAGCGTGACAGTGCTTCCCTGACATTTGTCACCACGCTCTTCGGATCCTATTCGTTCTTCACGTTCCTCTCGGCTTCTGCCGAAGTGGACTTCATATATCTGAAGAATCCGGGAAACATCAGCACGAATCCGGGTCTCTTCGATGTTCAGACGACAATAAGCATGAGCTATACGTGGAAATAGCTCCCCCGAGAGAAGCGTGTAAATGTTCTTTGTGATAAATTGGAAAATTATGTGTATGTTTGCTGTTTTTGATTCTCACTATCTTTACCACAAAGAGAATAATCGGATAATTGTTTCCGATGAAAAAGAACAGACTGCTGATTATTTTAATTGTTTTTCTGACCGTACTGCCCTCTCTCGGGGCAGTGACGATTGATGAAATCGTCGAGGGTGCGAAGAACAACAGTCCGTCATACCAGAACTATGTGCTGACGTATGAGAACGGACTACTAAATGTTGCATCGCTCGAAGAGGATGACAAGGTCACCGTCTCTGTGGACACCACAGTCAATCCTCTTCTGAACTCAGGTACGGATGAGGTGGGAATATCCATCGAGCCGAGTGTCACCGTCACGCTTCCGAATGACGGGAAGACCAGAATCACCGGGGGAACGTCACTCTCCACAAGATACAGGGACGGAAACACCTCGATAAGCGGAGAGGCGGGGGTATCCCACACATTCGACTTCACCGGATATAACTCCGACAATGCCGATAACCTCCTCTATACTTCCACGAAGTATTCGACGGAGTTCACGTACAAGAGCGCTCAGCTCAACTTCAGAAAGACCGTGCTCAGCGAGATTTCCCAGATTATCGGTCTTGAAAACTCCATCAGCCAGAGCGAATACAGTGTCGAGAAGCAGCAGAAGGCTCTCGACAAGCTGGATGCCCTCGGAACATACTCGACGACATCAGCCACATACATCAATACACAGAACATGCTTTCAACCTGCCAGCAGTCTCTCGAGGCATTGAAGGAACAGTACAGCAACCTGCTCTCTTCCTACAGAATCCTTACCGGACTTGAATGGGAGGGCGTCGAAGTGGGGGATGCTCCGGACCTCGAGCTCGTGACATACGAGAACGGAAACACTTCCGTTCTCATCGAGTCGCTTTCGGCGGAGAGCAGCGAGGAGAACTACAGGCAGGTGCTTGCCGCAGCGAACAAGTCGAGTCTTCTGACGAGTCTCTCCGTAGGTGCCGCATCAAGTAATTATACCTTATCGGGAAGCCTGGTATACAGCAGCAACAACTGGAACGTCAGTGTGACGCCGAGTGTCAACATCACGTCAACGGGGAAGGCTACTCCCTATGTCACGATAGCCGGACACTGGGACAACAGCACATCGTCCAACTCCACAGTCAACAGTGCACTCAACAGTGCGAAGATGGCTGCCAACGACTATATGTCAGCTCTATCCACGTACAATCAGAATGCCGCATCATATACTCTTCAGATTCTTGAATACAACAACAAGAAAGCCGAGAAGAAGGCCGAGCTTGAATACCAGGAGAAGCTCCTGGAGAACGAGAAGACTCTCTACAGCCTGGGACTCTCCACTGCAGATTCCCTGAAAGGGGCCGAACTCAGCTATCAGGCGGCAGAGACGGAATGGAAACAGCTTGTTATCGAGGGACTCTCACTTCAGTGCGACCTCGATATCTTCGCCCTCTAATATAAAAGGAACAGAATTATGGATAACAAAGATGAACTCCTGAGCGAAAGCGAGAGACAGGAAAAGAAACTCAGAGCAGCACAGGCTGCAAGAAAGAGAAAGAAGAGAATCAAGAGCATCGTAGGATGGCTTGTCGTCATATTCATCGTCGCACTGGTGCTGCTGTGGTTCCTTAAGATGAAGAAGGACAGCGAAGCACAGATCGAGGCACTGCAGAATGCATCGGACACTGTGGAATACACCGTCACGAAGAGCAGCTACGTGAAGTCAATCGACATCTCGGGCTCTGTCGAGGCCTATGACAAGCAGGAAGCGAACTTCCGTGCTTCCGGTGCCGTCACGGCTGTCAACGTGAAGGTCGGCGACAGCGTGAAGAAGGGGCAGACGCTCGCCACAATCGACGATACGTCGGAGCGTGCAGATCTTCAGGACATCGAGAACCAGATCACCGAAGCCGAAATCAGCGGTTCGACAAAGCAGGTGGAACTCCTGAAGATGAGAAAGACCAACTACGAGCAGAACCTCGAGAACACAACGCTAAAGGCGAACTTCGACGGTATTGTATCGAAGGTGGACATCAGCGAGAACAACTATGCGGAAGCCGGAACGAAGGTCATCACCGTAATTGACGTGAGCAGACTGAAGGCCACGGTCGAAATCGACGAAATCGACATGCAGTACATAACACAGGGACAGACTGCAACGCTTACATTCGACTCCCTACCGGGCGTCGAAGTCGAGGCCTACGTCTCCTACATCCCGATGGAAGGAAGATATACTTCGAGCGGTATCGGAGTCGTTGATGTCGAAATGACGATAGATAATCCCCCCTCAGGACTCAGAACGGGATTCACGTTCACCGGTACGATAGATATCGAGCAGGATGTCGAGATGCTTCTCATCCCGTCAAGTGCAGCATCATCCGAGCGCGGCGGCAGAACATACGTCACGGTCAGGAAGGCTGACGGCTCCACGGAGAGAAGATACATAACGGTCAACTACCTCGGCGAAGGATACAGCCAGGTTCTCTCCGGTCTTTCGGAAGGCGAGACAATCGTCTATACACCGACTTCATCCAGCGGCTTCGGCATGATGATGGGCGGCGGTGGCGGTCCGATGGGAGGAGGCTTCTGATGGCTTCATCCAAAGTCATAGAGCTTGTCAACGTCAGACGCTACTACCTCGTGGGAGAGTACCTCGTGAAGGCACTGGATGATGTATCGCTGACAATCGACAGGGGATCGTTCACGGCAATCATGGGGCCCAGCGGAAGCGGAAAGAGTACGCTGATGAACCTCATAGGCTGTCTCGACACCCCGACAAGCGGTTACATAACAATCGGCGGGGAACTGACGAACGGCATGGATGAGACGGAACTTGCCTTTCTCCGTAACCAGAAGATAGGCTTCGTCTTCCAGCAGTTCAACCTCCTGGGAAAGCTCAACGCCCTCGAGAACGTCATGACCCCGATGGTCTACAGCATGGTTCCCCACAGGGAGAGAAGGGAGAGAGCAGAGGCGATGCTCGAGAAGGTCGGTCTCAAGGACAGGATGAAGCATCTCCCCTCCGAGCTCTCGGGCGGACAGAAGCAGCGTGTCGCAATCGCACGCGCCCTCGTCAACGACCCCGACATTCTCCTTGCCGACGAGCCGACAGGCGCCCTCGACAGCAGAACGGGACACGAGGTGATGGGACTCTTCCAGGAACTCAACGAAGAGGGAAGGACGATAGTCTTCGTCACGCATGACCGCAAGCTCGGCCTTCAGTGCCCCGAGCAGGTCTTCATCAAAGATGGAAGGATAGTGGAAAGAGATGTTACTGGAGAACTTTAAACTTGCCATAAAAAGCATGGTGACGAGCAAGATGAGAACATTTCTCTCCCTGCTCGGCATCGTGATAGGTGTCGGATCCGTTGTCGCCATCATGACACTCGGAGAGAGCGTCAAGGGTGCCATAAACGGGGAGATGGAACTCTCCGGAATGGATCTCGTCACCGTCATGAATACGGGAAGCAACACCATATTCGACGAGGAACTCGCGTACACCATAAAGGAAAAAGTCAGGGGAATAGACAATGTAAGCATCCAGGTTACCGGCAATGCGATGGTGAGACACGCACAGGAGACTACATCCGCTTCCGTCTACGGTGTATCATCGACTTATGCGGATATCGAGAAACTTGACATCATGGACGGGGAATTCTTCTCCATAGAAGATAACATGGAACGCAATCAGGTTGTCATTCTCGGCTACGATGTTGCCCAGGACCTCTTCCCCGGCGGAGACGCACTCGGAAGCTATGTCTCGATCTTCAGAACTCAGGCGAAGAGCTACAAGGTTATAGGTGTCCTTACAGATACCTCCGAATCCTCACTTTCAGATACCAACAGCAACATCTACATACCTTACTATACCTACAGCCAGAACATCAGGAAGGTATCGAGTGTGCCGACATACTATTTCCAGGTGAACGAGGACCGTTCGACGACGGATGTGTCGGATGACATCAAGTCGTATCTGACAAACCTCGTCTCGTCTTCGGAGTATATTGTCTCGACTGCACAGGAGCTTGTCGACATGGCCAACTCAATCATGAGCTACCTCACGACGTTCCTCTCCGCCATTGCCGCGATATCTCTCATAGTCGGCGGTATCGGAATCATGAACATCATGCTCGTGACAGTCGTCGAGAGAACGAAGGAGATAGGTATTAGAAAGGCTCTCGGGGCAACACCGAAGACAATAAGGCACCAGTTCCTTGTGGAGGCGACTGTGCTCTCCGTATGCGGAGGCATATTCGGAATCATATTCGGACTTGTCATCAGCTACATAGTGGCGTCCGCACTCAGCTACGGTCTCACGCTCTCGTGGCTCTCGATAGTCCTCTCCCTCGGCTTCTCGTGTGCCGTCGGAATCTTCTTCGGTTCGTACCCTGCAGCGAAGGCCGCAGCCCTCGACCCGATCCAGGCACTCTCATATGAGTGATGACAGACAACATCAGAATGAAAACTCCCCGTAAAAAGGGAGTTTTTCCTTGCCGTATCTTTCGGATTTCATCAATTTGGATTCATTATTAAATCATGATTTGTTAAGCTATGATTTGTTAAATTATGATTTGATAAATCGTGATTTGATATGTTATGATTGTATCGTACGGAGGAAGTATAATGAATCTGATAGGCAGAAAGCGTGAACTTGAGATTCTTGAGAAATTCTGGGAAGGTGACGGCTATAATCTGGGTGTGGTCTATGGCAGGAGACGTATCGGAAAGAGCTGTCTTCTCAGACACTTTTCCGAGGGAAAGAAAGCGGTGATGTTTCAGGCGACCACAAACGAAAGGAGTAATCTCAGAGACCTTGCAGGAGAGATTTCGTCCCTCTTTCCGGTAAGTTCCTCTGTTGTCTATTCATCCTATGAGGATGCATTTGATGATATTGCAGAGCTTGCGAAGAACGAGAAGATTCTCTTCGTCATCGACGAGGTGTCATTTCTCGAAGAGAGCAACAGGGACATTCTCTCGATAATCCAGAAATATTCTGATACGGTCTTTTCCGACACGTCTCTCAAGCTCATTCTCTGCTCGTCGATGGAATCATTCATGGTTGAAAGGATACTGGGCGGAAAGACGCCTCTCTTCGGACGCTCATCCCTGAGACTGAAACTGAGGGCGCTGAAACCTCAGGACACTTCTTCCTTTTTCCCCTCCTGGGGCATAAAGGAGCTCTCATGGGCCTATGTCATCACGGGCGGTGTTCCGTACTATCTGGCGCGCATTGCCAGATACAGAACATTTGATGAGGCATTGAATGCTGAATTCTTCACCCTGGGCGGGGCACTTCTGTCGGAGCCTTATCTTCTCCTGTATTCGGAGGTGCGCAATGTCGATTCATATATGGCCCTCCTTTCGCTTATAGCCGAAGGTGTCAACAGAACTTCAAAGCTTTCCGACAAGACCGGGATTTCACAGGCGCTCTGCAGCTCGATGCTCAGGAAGCTGGAGAACCTCTCATTCGTATCGGAAAAGAGGAATGCTGTAATCAATACAAAGGTCCAGGGCTGGGAGATAGAAGACAACTTTCTTGCCTTCTGGTTCAGGTTCATCTATCCCGCCAGGAGCGCCGTAGAACTCGACAATGCTTCTCCGTTTCTTATCGAGACACTAAGCGGACTTGATGAATTCACCGGAAAGCGCATTGAGGAGGCGATAAGACAGTACATAGTCAATAACTCTTCCGTCCCCATAAGGGAATACGGTTTCCTTGAATTCGCAAATCCTGTTGAAAGAAAGAACGAGGAGATAGACCTCGTTGCTCTCACTTCAGGCGGTGAGTACATCTTCGGGGAATTCAAATGGAGTGAAAGGGAAACCGGTATGGCAGAACTGGAGAATCTGAAGCGGAAGGCTGTGCTGGCAGCTTCCGGTAAACCTGTGTGCGGGTATTATCTTGTGTCTTTGTCTGGTTTCTCGGCGCCTCTTTTAAAGGCGGCGGAGACAGACGATAAGATTCACCTTATTGAAGGAAAGGCAGTCTTTGGTTTCTGACTGATTGATAAACGGAGAATGCGAAACGTACAGCATTCTCCGTTAAGGGTCAAAAACAGTACGCTTCACCATCTTGTACTGATTCAGTTTACATGATTATACTGTCATGGGTTAGAAGACTCTAACTTTTATAATCATATCGAGGAATCATAAAATGAAGAAGATACTGTTTGTTCTGGTTCTGTCTGCCTTATGTCTCTCTCTCATGGCTCATCCCGTAAGCGAGACTGCAGCAGTTGAAAATGAAAAGACACAGGTGAGGGTTGCAGCCCTCAAGGGACCGACGGCCATGGGGCTTGTGAAGCTCATGGATGAAGAAGAGAACACTCCCGACAAGCTTGAAAACAGCTACTCGTTCGTAATCGAGAGTGCTCCGGATGCCGTTACCCCGCTTATCGCAAAGGGGGAAGTCGACATCGCATGCATTCCCG
>CAZGNN010000071.1:0-7224 GCA_964527335.1 uncultured Spirochaetaceae bacterium
CAAAGGCCTCAGGGGATGTGAGGTTTCTGCTGTTGCCTTTTATCCAGAGTGAGGATATTGCCCTGAGGGTTCTTTCCTCTCTTCCCGTCACGACAGATACGGCATCCCTGATGTTTCTTTCTGTTATGAATTCTTCCACTTATCTTCTCCTCAGTAATATTCACCGCATAGGGTGAGGATTCGGTCGGCTATCGAGAATGAAATTCTGTCATCCTCCGTGATTACGAGCTCCTCGAGTGTGCACGGCTCTTCTGAAATGAGCATCAGGCGCTCCGGAGTGAGGCCGAGGGACACAAGGAGCTTCTTCAGCGCCGCATTGAAAGGCCCGCTCTTTCCGTAGCTCCCTTCGAGAAGTTTCGTGAGAGTTTCCTCCGTTATGTGAGCGTCCCGGCTGGCGTCCTTTGCCGTGAGCATCCTTTCCCGCAATACGACTGCGATCTTTCTTCCGACTGTGATCCTGTCCCTGTAGAGCGACATATTCTGCCTCCTCTGATGACGTTAGCATAAGGACAAATGGAGGTGAAGAGAGGAGGTAGGGCACCACTTCTACTGATAATCTTATATATAGAAGTGGAAGAAAAAATCTTCATTTTTTTTTCGCTGCGTTCTATCATTCATGACTATGGACATGATAAGGATTCAGGGTGTTATAAAGAACTATGACTGGGGCGGAAAGGAATATCTTCAGTCTCTCTTCGGAAAAAGGGACGTAAAACCCCAGGCCGAGTACTGGATGGGAACACATCCCTCGGGAGAAGCCGTGACGGAAAAGGGCGAGCCTTTATCCTCCGTCTCGGGTACGCTTCCCTTCCTCTTCAAGGTGCTGAGCATCGCATCTCCTCTTTCCCTGCAGTGCCATCCGACGAAGGCACAGGCCGAAGAGGGATGGAAGAGGGAGACTGTCCTCAGGGAAAGCGGGAAACCGTACAATTACCAGGATGACAACGAGAAGGCTGAAGTGCTTTCTGCCCTGACTCCTGTCACAGCACTCTGCGGCTTCAGAAAACTGGAAGATATAAAGGCATCGCTTTCCATGTCGATACCTCTGTCATACGGAAAGTACTACAGTGGTCTCGATTCCATAAAGGACATCTTCCTCTCGTCGTTCTCTTTCGGGGAGGATGTTAAGAAGGAAATTCTCGGTGAACTCAGCAGTACTGTCACGCAGTCAGAAATTCCTTCCTTGGAGGGTGAGTATCTGACGGAGTACGGGATAGTGAGGGAGACACTCGGAAAATACCCGGGGGACATCGGCTCCGTCTTTCCCCTTATGATGAACGTCATGCACCTCAGGCCCTTCGAGGCTGTCTATCTCGAGCCCGACACTCTTCACGCATATATAAAAGGAAACGGAATCGAACTCATGACGGCATCCGACAACGTTCTCCGCGGAGGCCTTACCCCGAAGCGTGTCGACATAAAGGAACTAGAGAGAATAATGTACTTCGGTCCGACCAGCGCATCGGCCATCGACGAAGACGAGGAGGGAAGGGTGATCTGGTACCTCACACCGTCTCCGGATTTCTCACTGGGGTATGTAAACCGAAGCGAAGCCGTCGTCACACTCGATAAGCCTTCAATCATCCTTTCCCTCGGCTCCTCTGTGGTCAACGGTGTCGAGCTGAAGAGGGGAGACTGCTGTTTCATCAGGGAATCTGACGAACCTATCCAGATAAAGACCAGCGGCACGTTATACATCGCCACCGGGAAGAGAGATTAGATGGAGTACACGGCAATAGATTTCGAGACTGCGTCCATTCTCCGCGACAGTGCATGCTCGATAGGACTCGTGCGTTTCAACGAGGACGGGGAGAGTACGGACTCGTACTACTCCCTCATACGGCCGCCTGTTCTCCGTTTCGACCCCGTATGTACGGCCGTGCATCATCTCGACCCGTATGAAATAGCCAAGGCTCCTACCTTCCGTGATATCTGGAATGAAATTGATGACTTCATAGGCTCCCGTCCCCTTGTCGCCCACAATGCCCAGTTCGATATGGGAGTCCTCTCCCATACGCTTCACTCATGGGGGCTCGAGTGCCCGGAGTACTATTACTACTGTACGCTTTCGCTCTCGCGTAAGCTCTGGAAGGGTAAGCCGAGCTACCGCCTGACGTCTCTTGCGTCGGAGCTCGGGTGGGAGTACGACGCACACAACGCCCTTGCCGACGCCCTCATATGCGGACGCCTCTTCTCCCGCCTCTGCGGAGAAGTTCTCTTCAGTGATGAAATGACACGTTCATTCTTCTCCCGCATCTATAAGAAAGGGGAGAAGCACCGTTTTCCCGAGAAACTGAAAGCCGTTGAAGATGATTAGTCCTCTTCCCTTCTGTAGAGCCCCAGTCTCACATAGATCATCGGACAGAGGAATACCGCCCAGAGAATGAGGACGATGTATGCGAACACCTGGACTGTGTAGTGCATGACTTCGATCTTTCCTGTCCAGAGCAGTGTCAGGGCATAGCCGACGGCGATGTCGAGCACAAAGAGAAGGACAGCCTTGAGTTTCTTCTCAGGAACGGCGAAGTTCACATACCTTCTTTCGAGTGCTCCCGCAAGGAAGACTCCCGTCCATGCTGCAAACGATGCCGCAAGGTCCTTCCAGAGAATCCTCTCGAGAACGCCTGTGTCGACAAGAACGGCGTCGATGAGCCCCAGTACGAGGAAGACGGGAGCGAGGACCATACTGATTTTCCTCATCATGGCGGCATTGTCATAGAGTGCGACGAACTTCTCCACGAAGGATGCCGTAAGCATTCCGACCCCGAGTCCGCAGATTACGTCCAGCGGCCAGTGGACCCCGAGGTAGACCCTCGAGAGTGGAATGAGAGAGAGGAGGATGACCGAGATTACTCTCACTGCCCTGTTTCTGAAGATGCGGTAGGTGCCGTAGTAGAGTGCGCCTGCAAGGGATGAATGCCCCGAGGGAAAGGAGTAGCCTGTCGCCGTGCTCTGCCTCAGGGGAATTATCTCGCCCGGGTATTTCACCCAGGGGCGCGGAATACGGAAGATGACCTTGAGTATTCCGTTCAGAATGTGTGATGTCATTACGGTAGCTCCCAGTCCGAACCCCCTGCGTTTGTCGATGACGAGGTAGATGAAGAAGATGAGAATCATTGTCCAGACGGATTCCCCGAGGAACGAGACAACCTCCGCTGCAGAGCATAGAAAGTTCACTCTGAGGCTCTGGAAGAAAAGCATCACCGGTTTTTCGAAGGAAAGTATTGCGTCTATCATACCTGTTCTCCTTTTTCCTGTTTTCCTCTTGTATCGACCTCAGCGCCGTAGCGGCAGATGAGGGAGAGGATGATGAACATTATGCCGACGGCAACGGAGCCTCCCGCATAGTCCAGGCTGTAGTCGAATGTTCCGTATTTCTTCACGAGGACGGCGTAGACTGTTTTCGATATGACAGCAGTGACAAGCGGAATTACGATTGTCACGATGCCGAGGTTGCGGAGCCTTGTGGCATTGCCGCTGTCGAACGGCGTTCCGGCTTCGAGCTCTGAACTGAAGTAATCGGCACTTCTCTTTGCCACGAATGCTTCCCCGAGAGCTATGACCGCGAGAGATATCATGAGGTGGTAGGCGTAACCGAAATTGCCGCCGAAGAGGGCCGTCGACTCTATTCTGTCCCTCGCAAAGTCAACCCCGCAGACAGTGCATATCAGAGTGGCAGTACAGAATACGAATGCAATGGCGGAAATCAGGACTGCAGCTTTCGAGAGAATCTTCCCGATTCTGTGGAGTATCTGTATGGTGGAGAGAGATGTTCTCATTTCTTTTTCCTTATATATATGCCGCATCATACTCCAACATGAGGTGATGTGTCTTGTTAAGAGAGTGTAAATTCGGCCTCTTCTTTTCCTTTTGATGTTGACTTGAGGCACGATTTTGCGGACTATGTTACTGACAGATTAAGGAAAATTGTAAAATTTACAGCCTTATTTCCTTGAGTTTAAAGAAAATAATAATTCAGACTTCAGAAAATTTCATCTTTTTGTCAAAATTTGTGTAATATTTGTTGAATAAAAATACAGAAAACTGTATATTGCTACCAAGATTTTAGAAGGAGTCTATTATTATGAAAAAGTTTCTTGCTGTAATGTTGGTTGCTTTTGCCGCAATGGCAGTGTGCTTTGCAGGCGGAAGCAGTGAAAGTGCATCGGGCGAAGTCAGAATCGGTTTCATCGGACCTCTGACAGGTGACTATGCTAACTATGGTACACTCTGCAAGCAGGCTGTCGAGATGGCAGTTGAAGAGCAGAACGCAAAGGGCGGTATCAACGGCGTTGCTGTAAAGCTTTATGCTGAAGACAGCGAAGGCGACTCGCAGAAGGCTATTGCAGCATTCGACAAGCTTACAAATACAGATAAGGTAAGTGCAATCGTGGGACCTGTCCTCACAGGCGAGACATTTGCCGTTGCACCTGTCGCACAGGCTAACGGTGTCGTTCTCATCACACCGTCCGCATCCCACAAGGACATCACGGCTGAAGGCGACTGCATCTACAGAACAACACCTTCCGACGGTCTCCAGGGCGTTGTCGCAGGAAAGTACTTCTCTCAGGTACTCGGCTACAAGAAGCTTGCAGTTCTCTATGCGAAGAACGACTACAGCCAGGGCCTCTACGAGAGCATGAGCGAAAGCTTTGAGGCAGAAGGCGGCCAGATTGTCGCAACAGCCACATTCATGGTAGGCGACAAGGATTTCAAGACACAGCTGACACAGCTCAAGAATACAGATGCCGAGGCTATCTACATTCCTGACTATACGGCAGAGATGGCACAGATCCTCGAGCAGGCTGCACAGCTCCAGGTCGGAAAGCCGTTCCTCTCATGTGACGGATTCCTCAACGAGGAGATCTATGACCTTGCCGGCGACTATACGGACGGTGTCATCTACACAGCATCCGCAAAGGTCGAGGAAAGCTCTGTTGCTGCTGACTTCAAGGCAAAGTACACAGAGAAGTACGGTGTTGCTCCCGACTCATTCGCAACAAATGCCTATGACGCTGCCTACATCCTCTTCTCCGTCATCGGAAAGGTCGGAACAGACAAGAGCGCCATCAAGAACGGCATGAAGGAAGTCAAGGACTTCGTCGGTGTCAACGGCGTCATCAACTTCGACGAACAGGGTGACCTCGTGGCTAACCAGGGCGTCTACAAGGTTGACGGAAAGACACCTGTCTACCTCGGTGCTTACCAGGTCATCGACGGAAAGGTTACAAAGGTTGACTGATAGAGGGTGTTGAACCCTGAGGGAAGAGCACCGCACACACGGTGCTTTTTCCGTTGGAATATGATATACAGAGAGAAATCTGTTTGGAGGAGATAATGGGATCTGTCAGTACTTTTTTCCAGCATCTCATGAATGGCCTTACGCTCGGCGGCATCTATGCGCTCATCGCACTCGGATACACAATGGTCTACGGCATTCTCAAGTTCATTAACTTCGCCCATGGCGATATCCTGATGGTGGGAGCGTACATCGGACTCTTCGTCTTCGATGCACTCAGAGGTTCCACCCCGCTCGGAGCATGGTGGCTCGTGGCATTCTTCATCGCAATGCTCGTGAGCATGGTTGCATGCGCATTCCTCGGCATGGCGATAGAGAAGATAGCCTACAAGCCTCTCAGAAACGGCTCGAGGCTCGCTCCTCTTCTTTCGGCCATCGGCATTTCATTCATTCTCTCGAACGGATGCGCGTGGATGTTCGGCACCCACTCGAGAAAGTTCGAGTACCCCTTCGACAACAGTGCGATAACAATCGGCGGTGTCGTCATCACACCTCACCAGATTCTCGTCCTCGTTGTCGCAGTCGTGATGATGCTTGCCCTCAAGCTCTTCGTCGACAAGACGAAGATGGGAAAGGCCATGAGAGCCACGTCGCTTGACGGTGAGACTGCCAAGCTGATGGGCATCAATTCCGATATGATAATCTCACTCACATTCGGTATCGGAAGCGCACTTGCAGCCTGCGGCGGTATCCTGATCGCCCTTGACTACAAGGTCTATGCGACAATGGGAACGATGGTCGGTCTCAAGGCCTTCGTCGCAGCCGTCGTCGGCGGTATCGGAAACATCACGGGGGCAATGGTCGGAGGCTTCCTCCTGGGTCTCCTCGAGACCTTCGGCGTCGCACTCCTCGGTATTCCGTCGGGCTTCAAGGACACGATTGCCTTTGCTGTCCTAATCATAATCCTGCTTCTCAAGCCGGAAGGCTTACTGGGCAAGGTCGAAAAGGAGAAAGTCTGATGTTCAATTTCTTCCTTCTCATATTAATCTACACCTGTATCTACGCATTCATGTCCATCGGACAGAATCTCATCACCGGCTACACCGGAATGCTCTCCCTCTGCGGGGCCGGGTTCTTCGCCGTCGGCAGCTATACGACGGCAATACTCACGACGAAGCTGGGATGGTCATTCTGGGCAACGCTCCCTGTCGCTGCAATCCTCTGTGCACTCATGGGTGTCCTCATCGGACTCCCGACACTGAGACTCAAGGGGGACTATCTTGCAATCGCGACGCTGGGTTTCGCCGAGATCGTCAGGAACGTCATCAACAACTGGGACTCCCTCACGAACGGCCCGAACGGCATCCAGCGCATCCCGATGATCACTCTCTTCGGCACTTCGATAAGCCCGTACACGAAGTACGGCTTCCTTGCTCTCGAGATTGTTCTGCTTGCAGTCTGCTACTTCCTCTACGAGAGACTTGCAAAGAGCAGGATGGGAAGGGCACTCGAGGCAATCAGGGAGGATGAAATCGCGGCAAAATCACTCGGAATCAACGTGACGAAGTACAAGGTCGCGGCATTCGCACTCGGTGCCGCCGTAACAGGTATTGCAGGATCGCTCCAGGCAGAGTTCGTTCTCTCGGTATCTCCGGGAACATATGTCTTCATGGTTTCCATCATGGTGCTCTGCACGGTTGTCCTGGGAGGCATGGGCAACTTCAAGGCGGTAATACTGGGAGCCTTCATCATCCAGTTCATATCGTACTTCCCGCAGCTCATCGGGCTCTCGAACATCATCCCGGCACAGGCGAAGCAGATCATATTCGGTCTCATCCTCGTCGTCATGATGATCTACCGTCCGCAGGGAATCCTCGGACGCGAGAAGAGGAACAACAGAAAGGCCGAGAAGGCCTACTACGGGGAGAAGACAGAATGAGCATGCTTGAAACAAAGGCCCTTACAAGGGAATTCGGCGGTATCAT
>CAZGNN010000072.1:0-7217 GCA_964527335.1 uncultured Spirochaetaceae bacterium
GCCTTCCACGCCCTGCTTCTGTAGACGAATATCTTGTTGGTGAAGAAGGCGAAGACCACGGTGAGCACCCAGGAGAGCACAGTCGACACCATGTTCGGCATTTCCAGGGTGTAATAGAAGAGAGAATAGAGCCCCGTTTCGAGGGCTGTTGCAAGGAGACCGTAGAAGCAGTATGTGAGGAATGTCCTGTGGCTGTGTATGAATTCTCTGGCTTTCACCCGTCTCTCCCTGTTACTCCGGTAACGTACCGGAGCATTATGACGGAAAAAGATGAGAAAAGAAAGGACAAAAACCGTGATAAACGTTGAAATTTCCTTCATAAAAGAAAAACAACCGTCTCGACACGCTCCCACCTTGTGATTATAATCATGCTGTTTCGGATAGTAGCGCAGAGGCTTAGCGTACTTGGTTCGGGACCAAGGGGTCGGCGGTTCGAATCCGCCCTGTCCGACTATTCAGTCTTTTTCCCATTCAAAAAAGGTTCGGTCACATATTTCCTGAAGAAGGAAATGACCGGACCGAGGGCAAAGGCGGTTATTACCGTTCCAACTCCCGGCATGACGCCGAAACACAATCCTATGACGACACACATCACATCGGTGAATATTCTTATCCACTTGAATGATATTCTCTTCTGCACGTCTGCAAGATGAAGTGCTATCCAGTCGTATGTCGAAACTCCGAGGTTGGAGGAGAAGATGAGAGCGGAGCCGAAGCAGATGCAGATGAGGGCGACAAGGAGCAGCAGGAGCTTGAGCCATATGGTTCCGGGTGTGACAACGGAGTTCACGAGACGCGACGAGTAGTCGATTATGTACCCCAGGAGGAACATGTTGAAGAACGTGCTTATTCCTATATACGAGCGGGCGAATATGACCATGAGAACGAGAAAGACGGCGTTGATTATGACGAACGTCGTCCCGTAATCGAGAAATGACTGTGTCACGGTGCTGATTCCCGTTGTGAAGCACTGGTAAGGGTCAGTACCGAGGGTTGCCGAGCGCAGCACTCCGGCACCGAAGCCGAGAATAACCTGTCCGATGAGCGTCATCAGTGTACGCTTCAATAGTTTCCTGTCATCTTTCATAGCTGAAATTATGTACCTGAACGGAGGTTTTTCAAGTCTCTTCCCACACAGAGGGGAAAAAAACATAATAAAGACATGGACTACTTTCTCCTTACAAGTGATGCTGAACATGAAGCCGAAGCCCTCGTACACACCTTAAGGGAGAACGGAAGTGTCTCCTTTCCCCCGTCGGAAGAGTATCCTCTGTCGCTGGTGAAGGAAGGGAACATGCTGGGCGTCCTCATTGCCAGAGCAAAGGACGGGGAGAGAAAGGTGCTCTACGGCTACTCGGGAGCACTCAGCGGCGTCTACAACATTCCGGGATGGGTCCACACATGCTTCTCCGAGAAAGACTATGAGGAATACATGGGCCTCTATGACAGGAGGATACACGAGCTCACGAGGCTGATTGACGAGGGCCATGAGGAACTCATCGGGGAGAGGAAGGCACTCAGCGAGAGGGCGCAGCTCGAGTATGAGAAGATATTCCGCCTCTACACATGGCGCGGGGAGAAAATAAAGGGACTTCCGCCCCACTCTCCGACGGGAACCGGGGAATGTGCCGGCCTCAAGCTCATCAACACTGCTCTGAAGAAGGGCTGGGAGATAAAGGGCCTTGCCGAGTTCAGATACTCCCCCTCCTCCTCAAGTCTCACATTCTGTCCGCCGTGCTCCGAGCGCTGCGGACTGTTACTGCCCCAGATGCTCGGGCTCGATTACATATACCTTGATGAAGCGATAGCAGTCGTCAATAAGCGTCCGGGCTTCCTGAGTGTCCCGGGGCGCGGGGAAGAGAAGAGAGACAGCGTCTCATACCGCTTCCACGAACTCTTTCCGTCTTCTCCGGAGATAGCACACGTCCACCGTCTCGATATGGACACATCCGGCCTGCTGGTGCTCGCATTCACACCGGAAGCGAAGAAGAATCTCTCCCTCCAGTTCGAGAACAGGGAAGTGAAGAAGACATACATAGCCCTTCTCGAGGGTGTCCTCAGGGAAACGGAAGGCGACATCAGCCTTCCCATGCGCCTCGATGTTGAACACCGTCCCATGCAGATAGTCGACTTCGAACAGGGTAAGAGTGCACTGACACACTGGGAGAGACTCTCTGTCGAGAGACACGATGGAAAACTCTGCACAAGGGTGAGGTTCTTTCCCCACACGGGACGTACGCATCAGCTGAGAGTCCATGCTTCCTCGGGACTCGGACACCCCATTATCGGCGACAACCTCTACGGCCACATGGAAAACGGCGAGAGACTCTGTCTACACGCCGAGACTATAACGTTCACACACCCGGTGTCAGGGGAAAGTATCAGTTTTCACTCTGATCCTGAGTTCTGACAAGCCTCTCCACGAGGCTCTCGAGTCTCTCTATCTCCTTCCCGATTTCATCTATCTGGCTGTCGATTCTGCTCTTCTCCTCCTCGAGGATGCGGATTTTGTTCCTCTCCTCCTCGATGAGGGCCTTGTAGTCGTCGGCCTTGGCTTCCTTCTGGAGCTGCTCCCTTCTCTTCTGGAGACGGGCATACTCGTTCTGGTTCTCGAGTATGACCTGAAGGCAGTCGAGAACCTCGGTAGGGGTGTTCTCCCCTATCCAGGAGCCCCCGCGGTCATAGAGATAGTTACCGTAGTTTATTATGCATTCGTCGAATCCGGCCTTTTTTTCCTCAAGAGTGCTGTCGTCTTCGTCGAGTCCCCCCTTCTCGAGGGCCTTCCGTCTCTGGAGGTTCTGCGAGAGGTACGCTTCAAGAGTCTCCTCTTCTGCCTGTACTCCGCTTCTCTCCTCCTTGACACTCCTCAGCTCAGATATCAGATCCTGTGCCTTTTCCCCGGAAATCATGAGGGCGGTGGCGTCGTTGTCGGCAAATGACGAATAGTCGAGGTATCGTGTGGTGTCGCTCTTCTTCATGCGGCTGAGAGCCGAAGAGGACCTGAAGCGCGACCAGAATGACTTCGACTGACTCTTCTCGCTGAGGTTCTTCTCCTCATCGGAATCGGCGTAGACGGAGGAGAAGCTTTCACGGGGAAGAAGATCGAGGGAGCACTGCTCATAGATGAGGGCTCCGAGCTTGAGCCTCATGTCCTTCTCGGAGAGTCTGAGAGTCTCGAGCCTCTCGTCCTTCTCTATCTTCTCGCTTTTCTTCCTGTCGTATTCATCAACAAAGCGGAAGTCGTCATCCTTCTTCTCTCCGGCTCTCTTCAGAGCCTCCTCGGCTTCCGTTGCGGCCTTGACAAGAGAGACGCCCATTTCCGAGGGGAGAAGATCGGGATTGCGGTACAGCATTATGCCCAGGTCGAAGAAATGGGACCTGAGTTTTCTCGTTGTATCATCTATCTTCTCTTCCGTTTCCCGAAAGAGGTCTTCTCTCGTAGTCATCATGAAAATACTAACACAGAGAAAGAAGCATGTACATAAAACGTATGAGCCGTTGACAAATAAGAAGTGACGTAATTATTCTATCACTGTCGGCCCGATCTCTCATCTTCACGGACGGCAGAAGGCGTTTATCCATTCACAACGCATTTATTTTTAACCCCGCTGACATGCGGGCGTGTACAGGAGATTAAAATGGAAAGTGACAAGACAGAACTTTCACAGGAGGTCTTGAAGGAGACCATCGATAAAATCATGAGCAAGGTCAACTCATGTGAAAACCCGGACGAGATTGAAGCCATCAAGAAGACAATCAAGCAGAACGTTCCGTTCACACGCCGCGGCTACTTCTCGGCAATGCTTCTCAAGGAGCTTTTGTCTGCTTCAAAGGCACCGGCAAAGAGTGAAAGAAGCGAAAGAAAGGAAAGAAGGGAAAGACCGGCATCGGCACCCGTGACTGAGAAGAAGGAAACAAAGAGCGAGAACAGTGCTGCAGAAAACACACAGAGCGAGAAGAAGCCGCTGCCCGAGGGAGCAAAGACGCTCTATCTCAACGTCGGCAAGATGAAGCACCTCTATGCAAAGAACCTCTCCATACTTCTTCAGAAGGAACTCGGTATCACAAGAGACGACATCTACTCCCTCCGTGTCCATGACAAGTATTCGTTCATCACGATGAGCGAGGAAAACTGCGAGAAGGCCATTGCAGCCCTCAACGGCAAGGACATCAACGGCAGGGAAGCACAGATCAACTATTCAAACAAATAAACATGATAATAAGATGAGAGAGACCCGGGAAATCTGTATCCCGGGTATTTTTGTGCTACACTGAAGCCATGAACATCACTCTACAGACAAGCGGACTCTTTTCGACGAACTCGTATCTTATAAAGGACGGGGACAGCGTCTATCTCATCGACGCACCCGACAGGAACAGCGGAATGCTGGAACTTCTCAAGAAGGAAGGCTCTCTCACGGCCGTTCTTCTCACCCACGGCCACTTCGACCATATCATGGGGATAAGTGAAGTGCTCTCGCTCTTTCCCTCCGTTCCCGTCTACCTTGATGAAGAGGATAATTTTCTCATCGAGGAGAACAGGAACTTCCTCTCCTTCTTCGGTATTCCTCAGTCTTATTACACGGTTCCATCCGACATTGTCCTTACACCCTACGGCGACACTATCGGGCCGTTTTCCGTCATGAAAACACCCGGACATACGCCGGGCTCTGTATCATTATATGATGAAAAGGACGGTGTCCTCTTCTCGGGAGACACGCTCTTCCAGTCGGGAGAGGGACGCACAGACCTCGGAGGAAACTACAGCACTCTCCATAAAAGTCTCTCCCTCCTCCTCGAGCTCCCGGAGAAGACTGTCGTCTACCCCGGCCACGGAGAGAGCACGACAGTCAGGGCCGAAAGGTTCTTCACTTACCGCTTCTGACAAACTCCTCGATGACAGAATAGAACTCGTCATAAGTCGTACATAAGGGGAGCTCGGGATACTCCTCAAGAATGTTTCTCGGTGCACGGAAGAGCGCACCCTTATCTGCCTTCTTTATCATAGTGAGGTCGTTGTAGCTGTCGCCGGCTGCAAACGTACGGTAGTTGAGGCTTCTGAAGGCGTCGATTGCCTTCCTCTTTCCGTCCTCTATTCTCATGTTTATGTCCTCGAGCATGCCGCTATTGTCTATGACGAGGCTGTTACAGAGAATCGTCGGCCACCCGAGCTGCTTCATCAGGGGAGACGCGAACTCCTGGAACGTATCGGAAAGGATCACGACCTGCGTGAGGGCCCTTACCCTGTCGAGGAACTCCCTTGCGCCGTCAAGGGGTTTTATACGGGAAATGGTGTCCTGAATATCCTTAAGAGTGAGATTGTGTTCCCTCAGAATCCCCATTCTCCATGCCATCAGCTTATGATAGTCGGGTTCGTCTCGCGTTGTTCTTCTGAGTTCGGGAATGCCGACCTCGTCAGCGAACGCAATCCATATTTCGGGAACAAGGACCCCTTCAAGATCGAGACAGATTATTTCCATAACTTGGTCACTCCTCTTCCTTCCTTTCCAGCTGACCGCCGGAAGAAAGCAGTATTGAAACAGGTCTCAGGGACGGAACCGTCGCACAGACAACCTGGAATACACATGTGATCGGGACGGCAAGGAACATTCCCGCGATTCCCCATATATAGCCCCAGATGGCAAGCATGATGAGGATGACGAGCGGCGACATATTGAGCTGTGCGCCCTGGAGCTTGGGGTCGATGACGTTGCCGAGAATCATCTCTGTAGCGAGGAAGCCCAGGAATACAAGTATAACCGTACTCCAGTGAGGCATGAACTGTATGGCCGCCATGAATGTGGCGAGAATCGTCACAACGATGCTGCCGATGGTCGGGATGAAGTTGAGAAGGAAGGCAAGTACTCCCCAGACAAGAGGGAAATCCATTCCGCTGAGAATCGCGATGAGATAGAAGCATGCGCCGGTGGCGAGGCTGATGAGAATCTTCACGCTGAGGTAGCGCGATGTCTGCTGCGCTATGGTCTTCACGAGGACGGAAGCCTCCTGTTTCGATTCGGGGAATGCTGCATGAATCTTGGGGAATATCGTGGACTCCTCCATGAGAAGGAAGAGAAGATAGACGATAACCATCGCGACATCTCCGACAATCGAGGCCGAAGCCGAGGAGAGCGTACTCAGGATGTTCTTAACATACTGTGCCCAGTCGATGTTGAGCATCGTTATTATCGAGGGGAAATCCTCCCTGTCTATGTTGAAGATGTCTCTTATCCAGGAGGAGATGTACTCGTCGAATACGGTAACCTTGTTGAGGTAGGTCGGAAGCTCCGCCACAAGGACGTTGATCATCGCGACAATGATGTAGACGAAGCAGAGGCAGAAGAGTGTCGTGAAAAGAAGGATGAGCGCTATCGAGAGAATCTGAGGCACCTTCATCCTGTTGAACTTCTCCATGAGCGGACTCACCAGCATGAAGACGAAGATTGAGATGGCGAACGGAATGACGACAGACGCCCCTATCTTCAGTATGGCCAGAGCCAGAACGATGCCGATGAATATGATAACCCTTTTTGCAGCCTTGTCCTTTTCCACTTTTTTTCCCTCGTTTTGTCCTTATTATAGAAAAAAAAGCTGCATGTGAATAGAATCAAATTCATGGACAGAATACCGGGAAGCGAAAGAATAGAGATAGTGCTTGTGGAAACCCAGGACGGAGCCAACATCGGCTCCGTATGCAGGGCTATGAAGACGATGGGACTTACTAATCTCACGATTGTGGGAGACAGGGTCTACGATGAGGACAGGGTGAGGACCCTCGCACTGCACGCCTCCGACATATGGGAGAACGCAAGACGCTGCGACACCCTCGACGAGGCACTCTCGACAAGCATCTTCACGGTCGGTGCCACGAGACGGAGAGGAAAGTTCAGGAAGATGAGCGCCTACTCTCCCGAGCAGCTTTCCGATAAGATAAAGTCCCTACCCGAGGGAAAGGTCTCGATAGTATTCGGAAGGGAGGCTGACGGTCTCAGGGACGACGAAGTGAACAAGTGCGCCGCAATATGTACAATCCCGACATCCCCCCTCTTCCCGTCCCTCAATCTCAGCCAGGCTGTCCAGATCATATGCTACGCGCTCTTCACGGGCGGCATGGAATACAGAACGGGACTTGTCGCCGTCACGAAGGACAGGATAGACAGTGCAGTCGAGGGAATGTCACACAATCTCTCCGAAATCGGCTACTACAAGTGGGACGA
>CAZGNN010000073.1:0-7179 GCA_964527335.1 uncultured Spirochaetaceae bacterium
CCTTTCCCTTCACCTTCTGGAGCGCGTGGTTGATGACTCCCGGACCCGATACCCCCACATTAATCACGGCATCGGTCTCCGTCACTCCGTGGAACGCACCAGCCATGAACGGGTTATCGTCGGGAGCGTTGCAGAACACAACAAGCTTCGCGCATCCCAGGCTGTCCCTGTCCGCCGTCTTCCCGGCTGTCTCCTTCACGATTCTTCCCATCAGTGCGACTGCATCCATGTTGATACCGGTCTTCGTAGATGCAAGGTTCACGGATGCACAGATGTGCTCCGTCACGCTGAGGGCCTCGGGAATCGAGCGTATGAGCATCTCCTCGGCCTTCGTCATACCCTTTGCAGGAAGTGCCGAATAGCCTCCGAGGAAGTTCACACCGACCTTTTCCGCAGCCCTGTCGAGTGTCTTCGCTATCTCGACAAAGTCCTCGGGAGTCTTGCATGCCGCAGCGCCGACAAGTGCTATCGGGGTGACGGAGATACGCTTGTTGACGATGGGGATTGCGTATTCGCGCTCTATGTCCTGTCCCGTGGAGACAAGATTCTCCGCAAGCGTCGTAATCTTGTTATATATATTGTCACAGAGGACGGGAAGACTGTCGCTGATGCAGTCGAGGAGAGAGATTCCCATCGTGATTGTCCTCACGTCGAGGTTCTCCTTCTCTATCATCGTATTTGTTTCGATTACTTCGTTTATGTTTATCATATTCTCTGCATGCTCTCGAAGATGTCTTCTCTCTGAAGCTTGATGATGACTCCTATCTCCTTTCCGAGAGCCTCGAGCTCGTTGGAAAGCACCAGGAAGTCCCTGTCGGCTGATGATGTGTCGACTATCATCATCATGTTGAAGAAGCCCTGCACGATTGACTGCGTGATGTCCTCGATGTTGACATTGGTCCTGTAGAGGTAACCTGTCACTCTTGCGATGATTCCGACCTGGTCCTTGCCGACCACGGTGATGATGGATTTGCTGTTTGTCATATTTTTCCTCATGGAGAGTTTAGTCCATGTGAAAGCAACAATTCAACAGCACAAAACCCATTTGTATCTTCCTTCCACTTCCGATTCGGTTATAATGGCAGCATGAAAAGAACATTGAAGAACATCCTGAAGGCCCTTCTCCTCATCGTCATCGGCCTTGTCGTCGTCGCCCTCGTCTATTGTGCATACGTACTTCTCACATACTCGAGAATCGACGACGTGACAGAGCTGGAAGTCGAGAACAACACTACCCTCGTTCTCAGGGACAACAAGGAATACTCGATAGTGACATACAACGTCGGCTTCGGCTCGTACTCTCCCTCCTACTCCTTCTTCATGGACACTTCCACATGGAAGAACGGAACCGTGACAACAGGTCTCTACGGTAAGGGACTGAGCAGAAGCGACGTCGAGAAGAACACCGTGGGCTCTGCGGATGTTCTCAAAGCCCTCGATGCAGACTTTGTTCTCCTCCAGGAAGTCGACACCCCCTCGACAAGGTCGTACGGAGTCGACATGAAGAGCTACTACGAGGGAACATTCCCCGAGATGTGCTCCACATTCGCAGTCAACTTCCACTCCTCATGGCTCAATCTTCCTCTCATGGATCCTCACGGCATTGCGAATGCGGGCCTTCTCACTCTCTCATACTACAGGTGCATCGAAGCCCAGAGAATCAGCTACCCCGTCTCCGACAGCGTCACGAAGGTCGCGGACCTCGACCGCTGCTTCTCCGTCCAGAGATATCCAGTGAAGAACGGAAAGGAACTTGTAGTCATCAACAGCCACATGTCGGCTTACGACGAAGGCGGTGTCATAAGGACACAGCAGCTTGAGATGCTCATATCTTACCTGGAGGATGAATATGAGAAGGGCAACTACGTAATCGTCGGCGGAGACTTCAACCATGCACTGGGAGAGGAATACGTCAGCGCATTCCCCAACGAGATGGCAAAACCCGACTGGGTGAATATCCTCCGTGACGAGGATCTTCCCTCCTCGTTCCGTATCGTGAAGCCCTCGACGGGATTCGAGTACGCGACATGCCGCTCTGCCGACATCCCGTACACGAAGGGCGTCAACTACGAGACGATAGTCGACGGCTTCATCGTCAGCGACAACATCGAGGCCGTGAGTGAAGTCATCAACACCGACTACGCATACTCGGATCATCAACCTGTCCTGATGACCTTCAAGCTCAAATAACCTTCTCAGTGAAAAAAAAAGATTCCCCTTCCGGCGACAACGGGAGGGGAAAAAATAACAGCAAAAGCTGGAATTTCCGTATAACGGAAAGAGAAAAATGAAAAATCCCTTCCGGTGCCTGAATCATAGACGAGAAAGGGATTGAAGAAAAAGAAGCGAGAGGCAAAATCCACAATAGGACTACCTCTTCTTCACTTATTTGTCACAATCAGCTGTAGTCCCCGTACTTTCCGTATTTGCCGTACTTCCCGTATTTACCGTACTTGCCGTATTTTCCGTATCTGCCGTAGCCGGAGCCCTTGGTCCTGACGCCGTTGAGAACGACGCCGAGAGTCTTGCCGCCGACTCTCTCTATTGCCTTCAGCGTATCGCGGAGCATGAACTTCGTCGTCATGTCGGCCTTGACGACAACGACGTAGCCGTCTATGTGCGGAGCGAGCACCAGAACGTCCGATACGATTCCTATCGGTGCACCGTCTATTATTATGTAGTCGTAGTGGTTCTTCGCCTCCGCGAGGAGCTTTGTCATCCTCTCGCTGTTGAGAAGCTCGGAGGGATTAGGCGGTCTCTTACCGGCAACGACCATGTCGAGCTTTTCGCTACCTTCAAGGTGCTGGACGAACGACGGGAAATGCTCCTCGTCGATTTCACCCGAGGCAAGGAGGTTCGCAAGTCCCGGTCCCTTCCTCAGTCCCAGATCCTCCGCGATGTGGCTCGCCCTCATGTCGCCGTCGATGTAGAGGACCTTCTGGTCCGATGCGGCGATGTCGAGTGCGAGGTTGACGGACGTACTGGACTTACCCTCGTGTGCGATGGAACTCGTCACGCAGATTATCTTGCATCCGGAATGGGGACAGACGAACTGAAGATTGGCCCTCAGCGTCTTGTATGCCTCGACGACTCCGAACGGAGACGAGGAGTCAACTATATTGAGTTTTTCCTGAGCCTTGGTCTTGTCTTGCATACTTCACTCCTCCTCCCAGTCATCATCGTCATCGTCAAAAGAAGGTTTCTCTTCCTTCTTCTCGTCGTCTCCGTCGTCTGACGAGTCATCCTCATCATCATGAGTTTCCGGTTTCTCCCTCTGTGGAGACTCCTTCCTTTTTCTCTTCTCGTCGCCCTTGTCACCGTTACTGCCGCGGAAAGCGGGAATGACTCCGATGATCGGGGTATCCTTGAACTCCTCTGAAATGTCATCCTCGCTGTGGATACGTGTATCGAGGAGGGAGAAGACGACGATGATTGCACAGATGAAGACAAAGCCCAGGAGGCCGCCGAGCGCAGTATTCTTGAGAATGCTGGGAGAAGAGGGCTTTGTCGGAAGCGTTGCCGTGTCGATGATCTCGACGGCACCGGCCTTCACGACTCTTATGATCTCATCGGGAAGGAAGTAGAGGATTGCGTCGTTGATGAACTTCGCCTCATAGGGGTCAGTCGCGGTCACGACTATCTGGAAGGACTCCGTGTTGTTGATGGAGGATGCCGAGAGCATCTTCTTTATCTTCTCGGGAGTGTATTCCTCCTCTCCGAGGTATTCGAATCCCTCCTCTCCCTGGTGTTCCGATATGGTATCGCAGACCTGTTCGAGAACCGAGTTGGATTCGAGTATGACTATATATGTATTGACGAGAATCTTCGATGTCGAGATATCGGAAGACGATACCTGTCCCGTCGTGGCCTTCTCGGTCGAGTTGAATACATAGAGCTTCGACACCGACTCATACTCGGGAGATACGAAGAACTTCGTATATCCGAATGCGAGGGAGGCGAAGAGCACTGTCACTATGATTATGAGCCAGAGTTTTCTTATCAGAACCAGAGCCAGCTTCAAAAGATCTATTTCCTGAGGTTGAGTGTTATCCATTGATTTAGAACCTGAATCCCCTTTCCAAAACTGTCCTTGATTTTACTAGCCACAGGCATGCTGTGTCTACATCAAAAACTTTCCAAAAAGCTATTGACGAAGGGAAATGAAAACGTTTATTGTCTTTCTGTTGCGGCAAGGTAGCTCAGTTGGTAGAGCAACCGGCTCATATCCGGTCGGTCACAGGTCCGAGTCCTGTCCTTGCTATTTCATCCGATTCTAAATGAGTCGGATTTTTTATTGCCTTTCTTCTAACCTCTTGTGTTTCAAGGGAAAAATGAAGAAAAAATCAAAATATCCGAAAATTTTCCTTTATTATTTCGAATCTTCTGCTATGATTGATGATAATTTTTACGTTTCATTATCAACAGCAATAATCGCTGTTCGTTAAAACTGAAGGACTTACAAAGGTGAAGAAGAATCTGACAATCAAAGAGTACATTTATGTCGCTAGCATGCTGTTCGGCCTTTTCTTCGGGGCCGGCAATCTCATCTTCCCTGTCCACATGGGACAGGAGGCCGGAAGCGCATTTCTCCCGGCAACTCTCGGATTCCTCGTTACCGGAGTAGGACTGCCCCTCCTTGGCGTCGCAGCCCTCGGCATGAGCAAGTCCACGGGACTCTATGACCTCTCGAGCAAGGTCAATCCCTTCTTCGCCATGTTCTTCACATGCGCGCTCTATCTCTCGATAGGTCCCTGCTTCGCAATCCCCAGGTGTGCGACAACTTCCTTCACGGTCGGTATCGAGCACATACTCCCAGAGGGTGCGAACTCACAGGTATTCCTTCTCATATTCACGTCGCTCTTCTTCATTGCGGCGCTCCTCTTCTCCCTCTTCCCGGGAAAAATCCTCACATGGGTCGGAAAGATTCTTAATCCCGCTTTCCTTCTCTTCCTCTTCATTCTCGTAATCGTCGCGCTTTTAAATCCTTCGACGAGCGTAAGCGACGTGGAAGTTGCTGAAAGCTATGCTTCCTCCCCGTTCTTCAAGGGCTTCATCGAAGGCTACAACACTATGGACGCGCTTGCTTCCCTCGCATTCGGAATCATCGTCGTAGACGTAATCAAGGGACTCGGCGTCAAGGAAGAGGGAGACATCGCGAAGAACACGGCTCTCTCCGGTGTCTTCAGCTGCCTCCTGATGGCTCTCATCTACTTTGCAACGACACTTGTCGGTGCACAGTCGAGAGGTCTCTTCGCAGTGAGCGACAACGGCGGCATCGCACTTGCCGAGATTGCCCATCACTATCTCGGAACCGCAGGTTTCTACATTCTCGCAATCACTGTCACGCTTGCATGTCTCAAGACAAGCGTGGGTCTCATCACATCGTGTTCGGAGACTTTCTCCGAGCTCTTCAAGAAGGGACCGAGCTATAAGGTTTGGGTATTCATCTTCACCGCATTCTCCTTCCTCGTGTCTAACATAGGACTGAGCAACATCATCTCGATAAGCCTTCCGGTCCTCATGTTCCTCTATCCCTTCACGATCACGCTCCCGCTTCTTGCCATCTGCGGTAAGCTCTTCAACAATGACAGGGCTGTCTACAACTCCGTTATTGCTTTCACGACAGTGGGCTGCATCTACGATTTCCTTGCGTCCCTTCCCTCCTCAGTACAGGGACTTCCGGTTATAAGCCACATCATCGCACTGTTGAAGAATCTTCCCTTCTCCTCACTGGGACTGGGTTGGATGTGTCCTGCCCTCACCGGCCTTGTGATAGGAATCATCCTCTATGAAGTGAGAAAGAAAAAGGTCGTACAGGCCTGAGAAATAAATGACGGGAGCGTGAAAAATGCTCCCGTTATTTTTATATTCTTTCCCTTCTTCCGGTGCTATCCTTCTCCCCCGTTAACAAGGAGAACACAATTAAATGGTTGGAACTAGAATCAAGAAAGTCGTGAACATTCTCTGGAAGCTGGAGATTGTTCTTACAGTACTCGTACTCATTTTAGCCGTAATCGGCTTCGCATGCTCGGACGACAGCGAAAAGATGAAGGCTGATGGTACATATTCCGTAGCCCTCACCCTATTCATCGTCTGCTCCGTCGTCGTCGCTGCGGTCTCGCTATTCGCATGCTACGTCAAGAAGCTCTTTCTCGAAGGCTTCGGACAGCTCGTCGAGAAGTCCGAATCAATCGAAAGCATGATGAAGAAGAACTGAGCAAAAAAGATGAGCACAGGAACGGGGTGGCAGATGTCACCCCGTTCTTCATGACAGAGGCCCCGATTTCTCAGGACCCGCAAAGCATTTTCCTTCGATTTTTAAATCTATTCGGCTTGTGGTAACTACATAACCCACGGGAAGGCTCCACAACCAGCTGTAACCGAACCAGTTGACTGCTTCAACACCTCCGGCAGCTGATCATTGCCGCTGCCCTCTACGGAAAAGCATAAGGACAAAGGCTCCGGCCGTCAATGGGATCAATCAGTCAGTGAACCCCTCGAACATCTCCCCTCTTTCGGCCGCATGGCAGAAGATGCCGGAGGGAATCTTCGAGAAGGCATAGGCCTTGAGAAGTTCTATGTCGTTGTTGTTCTCGCTGACGTGGATGAAGTGTATCTGGTCGCCGAATGTCGATACGGCACAGGCAAACGCCACGGCGTCCGTATTCGAAAGGTGTCCGTAGGGGCCCTTCACCCTCTCCTTCAGCCACTGGGGATAGGGGCCTTCAGCAAGCATTTTCTCGTCGTAGTTGGATTCAATGAACTTCACCCTGCTCTTTCTTGCGAGAGCGTATGCCTCTTCCGGGATAACACCGGTATCTGTCATGAGGAAGATGGTGTCAGGGCCGTTCACTATATGGTAGCCGCAGGAGCCGGGAGAATCGTGAGAAGTAGCAAAAGGTGTGACAAGAAAAGAGCCGACAGAGACTGTCTCGCCCCATCTTATCATCCGGGTGTCCTTTATCTCCATCTTCATCTTCGCCATCTCGGTCTTTCCGTTATGCCAGCACGTCTCGCTTACGAATACGGGTTTACCCGTACGGCGCTGGAAGACGCCGACGCCCTTTGCGTGATCAGGGTGAAGATGAGTGAGGAACATGGCTTCGATACTCGACGGGTCAATGCCGTGCTCCGTCATCCCGTTATAGAGCTTCGTGTATGTCACACCGCAGTCGACGA
>CAZGNN010000074.1:0-7077 GCA_964527335.1 uncultured Spirochaetaceae bacterium
TTGTGCAGACGAATTTCTGTTTCTAAGAATGTCAGACCAGATGTCAAAGCCTCCCAGAGAGATATCCCAAAGCTTTTTAAAGACACTCTACACTTCTTTATCAGTCAGCCATAAGCCTGTCAAATTCAGAATTGAGAAAAACTGAACAGCCGTCTATTCGGGACCCATTCACCATTCTTGATTCATCATCCATGATGGACTTGATACATCCGTTTTCGATGATATAAGCAGCGGTATCCTCAAATGGGAGCATCAGTTCTTTCGGAATTTCAGGGATAATTTTATTACTGCTGATGTATCTGTCATATGCACAGTTGTAGTTTTCTACAGCACTGAGGATATATGGAGAATACGTTGTGATGAAGAGTTTTCCATTCTCAGGGGTGCTGGCGATAAGCCTTTTCAGAACTTCAACCTGATTCACAGGATGAAGGCCCAATTCGGGTTCCTCCACTATTTGAACAAGTGAAGACTCGACATATTTGTGAATGGGTTCTGCAATTTTCTTTTTCTCGAATTCACTGAAAGACATTTTATAGCGGCTCGAAAAGAATTCCTTCAGATACCCCTGTAACTGAGGAGATGTCACTTCACTCAGAACTCTGTACCGGTCAGTATCATAACTCTTCTTCAGAAGAGTCAGCTCATCCTGTCTGAAATACTTTCCGTAATAATCCGATGTTACAAGAAGTGGAATCAGGAACCTGAACCCGGAGGAAGCTTCATCACAGGGGATTTCCAGTCCATTGTTATCTATGATGAAGCCCTTTCGTTCTTTCTTGGAATACCTGAAACGATAATCACCGGCGAGCTTTGCTGTTCCATCCGTATAAGATTTGGAAGCATCCTTATAATCCCAGACCAGAAGCTGAATGATTCTAGATATCTCCTTCGGCGTTTCAAGAACCAGATTCCTCTCTTCCGGGTAGTATATGTATTTCCGACGTCGGTACCATTCCTGGTTTTCGGTTCTATTCACAGAGACAGAGCCATATTTTACGCAGATACTGTAATACTGTCCCCTGTATTCGAGATTCATTCCGCGAGATGAATACTGCTTAGACAGGTTGAAGCAGCTGCAAAGATACCCCAGAAAACTGCTGAAGTCCGCAGATATGCTTTGAGGATTCAAGACATATCCAATCTCAAGAGAGGAGAAGGCACAATACAGCTTTGACAGCACACTTTTACCTGTACCATTATCTCCGATTACAGCTGTAAACCTCGGGATACGCAGGAAACCTCCATCCAATTCTGCAGTTCCTGCCTTGAGTGGCCCGTATCCGATGACCTTAAGGAAAACATCGCTGTTCATGTAACACACCTCGCCGATTTTACATATACAGCAGGTTCAGCCAGAAGTCAAAAGAATACCGTGTTCTGTCCCCTTTTCGCGTTTTTTCTTATCTCAGGGTTCATCCCATTTTTCTATAAGTGTGAAGAAGTCAATCTTCTGGAGATTTATCTGCTTCTTCTTTATCTCGCTGGAAAGGACGTCCCTGTCGACATACGGTTTCCATTTGCTGACGAGGTTCTTTCCCGATATCCTCTTTATGCTGAGGGCCTTCGTGTAGAAACGGTTCATTCCCACGCACTCGGATCTGTCCTCAATGACAGATACACGTTTGGGGAAACGCACGGCGAGAGCGCGTGTCAGCTTGACGCTGTAGCCGAAGAGCCATGCCCTCGTTCCGAGGTCAATGCTCTGGTAGTATTCGCTCTGGATTTCGGTATCGTACCCCCTGAGACGCTGGAAAAGAGCCCTGTCGTAGAGCCCGCTCTGGAGCACGGGGTATAGTGTCCTCTCCTCCTTATCGCTGTCGATTGTCGGCATGAATGACTGCGGATCGACTTCCTTGCCCCTGAGGTACGGTGCACGCAGTGTCGGCATGACCTCGGCATCGGATGAGAGCATCACGGGACATATCACCATGGGGTGCTCCTTTCCCGCCATTATCGAAAGAAGTGCAGCTCCGTCGAAGGCTATGAGTTCCATGTCACTGCGGACGATGAGGAAGTAGTCAGTGTAGCACTCGTTGGCCATCGCATTGACGTATTCCCCTGTAGTCGTATCGGCCGAGAATACGATGAATGTCACCTCAGGGTATTTCGCCTGTATTCCGTATTCCTCCATCCTGTACTCAGTAGTGAGTACGTGAAGGGAGAGATTCATGTTCTCGGTATACCAGTCAAGGGTATGCTCCAGATCCTCCCTTGTACCGAAGTCGAGGATGCCTACGGCAAACTGCTTCTGCTTGTAGAGAGAAGAAATCCTGAATCCCAGATCCTGCTTGCGGAATACCATTCTGTAGCTACTCATTTATCGCTGTGTCCTCCGGACGGAAAACCACCTTGTGGTTCTCTCCTATCATAGCATTTATATCCTTCGATGAGTGACCTTTTATGAGAAGAATTTCACTTGAGTTGAAACTCGATATAGCCTTCATGATCACGGTGCCGTCAGTCTTTCTGACGTCCACGACATCACCTTCCCTGAATACTCCCCTGACGTCGGTTATTCCGGACGGAAGAAGGGACTTGTGCGAGAGAAGCGCTTCGGCGGCGCCGTCATCGACGATGATGGATCCCTCGGAGGGAGTGTTGATTATCCAGCGCTCCCTCTGCGACATTCTTGACGACGGAAGAATGTAGGTTCCCTTCTCCTCTCCGTCCATTATCGAAAGAAGGATATTCTTCTCGTAGCCCGAGGCTATGACGGTTCCGCATCCGCCCTTCTGTGCTATCCCGGCGGCAAGGAGTTTCGTCTTCATTCCTCCCGTGGAGAACGTGGAGCCCTTTCCGTTTGCCCATGACATGACTGTCGAATTGATTTCCTCAAGCTCCGTTATGCGCTCTGCATTCGCGTTCGTCTTGGGGTTATCCGTATAAAGTCCGTCGATATCCGTCAGGAGAACGAGGAGAGTGGCGTCGATTTTGGATGCCACCAGGGCACTCATGCGGTCATTGTCTCCGAAGACGTTCCCGATTTCCGCTGTCGACACGACGTCGTTCTCGTTGAAGACGGGAACTACTCCCAGGTCGAGAAGCGTCATCACGGAAGTGCGGAGATTGTTGTAGCTCTTGCGGTTGTTGAGTACGGAACGTGTTATGAGAATCTGCGAGCAGAGGATATCGTGGCGTTTGAACTCCCTCTGCCATGCGTCCATCAGGACAGGCTGTCCGATGGCGGCACATGCCTGTCTCAGGGGTATGTACTTCACGGCGGAATCGTGCTTCAGGGCCTTTGCCCCGAGTCCCACGGCACCCGAGGAAACCAGCAGAACCTGCACGCCCCTCTTATGGAGGGCGGCTATCTGATCCACAAGTTCCCTTATCCTGTTCTTGTCTATACCGCTCTTGTCGGAAAGGAGGTTGGTACCGACCTTAACGACAATTCTCTTCACATTTGAAAAGTCTCTCATAGAAGCTCCCTGAAATGGAATGTGCGCTCGCTTTCTGCTCCCGAATACTGAGCCACCGTCTCACCGTGGCCTCTCAGAATCCACTTGGTGGTCATGAGGCCGTCAAGTCCCACAGGCCCTCTGGCATGGAGACGCGACGTGGAGATTCCGACTTCGGACCCCAGTCCGAATCTGAAGCCGTCTGCAAAGCGCGTCGAACAGTTGACGAAGACGTCAGCGGAGTCGACCGAGTGCACGAAATAATCGGCGGCGGCCCTGTCTGATGTTATTATGGCATCGGTATGCTTCGATGAATGCTCTGCAATGTGCCTTACAGCCTCCTCTTCGTTCTTCACGGTCTTCACCGCACACTCGAGGGCAAGATACTCGGTATCCCAGTCGGAATCGTTAGCGGGAACGGCTGACGGCAGATATCCGATTGAGGCGCTGTCAGCGTGAATTTTCACGCCTTTCTCCGCGAATGCCTTATCGAGGAGCGGAAGAAGTGACGGAGCGATCTCCTCATCGACGAGGATTGTCTCGGTTGCATTGCATGCCGCAGGATACTGCGTCTTCGCATCTACGAGTATCTTCAGGGCTTCATTCACATCTGCAGTCTTCTCGACGTACGTTATGCATAAGCCGTCAGAGTGTCCGAGTACGGGTATATGTGTATTCTCCATGACATAACGGACGAAGCTGTTCGAGCCGCGGGGAATTATGAGGTCAACCCATTCGTCAGCCTTCAGAAGTTCGGAGACATCCTCCCTCGTCTCAAGGGCCTCTATCCAGTCGGAGGTGAAGGAGAAGGAGGAAGTGGCCTCCTTTATGACATCAACAAGGACTCTGTTCGTCCTTGCAGCCTCCCTCCCGCCTTTGAGAATGAGGCCGTTGCCGCTCTTGAGGGCAAGGGACGCTATCTGGACAAGTGCATCTGGGCGTGCCTCGAATACCATGCCGATGACACCGAGAGGCACAGTTACCTTCTCGAGGACGAATGATGTGTCTATCTCCCTCTTCTCACGGGTGCGGAATATGGGGTCGGGAAGAGATCTGACGGTTTCAAGTCCGGTAACGGACTGCTTCATCTTGTCGTCGGAATACTTCAGCCTTGAAATGAGGGAGCTCTTCTCCCCGTTTCTCTCGGCCTCTTCGAGGTCGGCCGTGTTGGCCTCCTTTATCCTCTGCCTGTTTCTGACGAGTGCATCCGCAATTGCCGTGAGGGCATCGTTACGTTCACTCTCCGCCGAAAGAGCAAGGAGTGCGGACGCTTTTTTTACACTTCTGAAAAGATTTCTATCCATAGTAACAGTCTAGCCTATACTTTCCTTATCTTCAATTCCAGGAGGAGAGAAAACCGTCAACCGCAACGACAACTGAAGAGCCGATTGCCCTTGCCTTGTCGCTGATTGTCGTATGATCGACCTCTTCTCCCCTCGGATCTATGTCGGCAGCCTTGAAATGCTCGGGAACCTCAAGTCCCGAATGCAGGAGTCCCCTGATCTTGCCGTCAATCGAGGCAAGTAGAGGCGTGGAGTCAACGTAGCCGATAACATCGCCTTTCGATACTATATCACCGATCTTCGCATTCTCGCGGAATGTGCCTGCACACGGGGTGTGCATGACTCTCTCCTTTCCAGCTCCGGCGATGAGCCCGGGAACACCGGTGTTGGGGATTGCACTTCCCTCGTGGAGAATTCTGCTGAGTCTGTGACCTCTCATCGTCTCGATTACGACGTGGCAGTCCACACCGCATGTGAATCCCGGCCCCAGGGCAACAACGAACGGAGCCATGTCAATTGTTGTTCCAAGGTTCTTCTTCGCTAGGATTGCATCCACGACGACTGCCGGCTGCAGTTCTCTTATTATGTCTCCGGCCCTGTCGACAATGAGAGCGACCTTCCCGTTCTTCACGGCTGAAAGGCATTCATCCCTGTCACGGCAGAGGGTACTCTCGACGCCTTCAATCGTCTGTGCTCCCGTCCAGATTCCCTCGGCAAAGGAGACAGTCCTCCTGATTACAGTCGGTTTCTCCACTTCGGTTGCGACGACCTGGTAGCCGGCATTATGAAGAGCGACGATTGCACCGGTTGCAAGATCCCCGGCCCCGCGGACGACGACAAGGCGCCGGTTGCGCTTCACATAGGGAACACATGACTTATGAGAGTAAACAGCAAGGATTTCCGATGCCACGGACACGGCTATCTCCTCGGGAGTCTCCTCCCCGATTTCGATTCCCATCGGCATATGATAGCGGCTGTCCTCCGGTCTCTTGCGCTTACGTGACGACAGGAGTCCGAAGTAGAATGACGGAGAAGCGTCAAGGATGTCCTTTATGTTCCCCAGTTCTTCCGGAACAGTGCTCACGACAGCCGTATTCGCGTTTATCTCGACCTTTTCCAGACCTTCCCTTATGGTAGAGGAGAGAACTCTCTTAGCGTACGGGAAGTTCTCCTCAGAAAGAAGATATTCCCTGGTATCGACAACAGTCACATGCCAGGAGAGGAAATGGAAGAGGTTGTAGACCGCCCTTCCCACATGCCCTGCACCAATGATTACAAGCCTTCTGTCGGCAATCGGAATGTCTATCATGATTTCTATCTCCCCGTATTCCCTCACCTTGATCTTCTCTCTTCTGTTCTTTCCGTCCTTCAGGGCCTCGAGAGCGAGACTGATGGCCTCGGCCTCGTGCCTTCCCCCTCCGACGGTGCCCACAGTCGAGCCGTCCCGGAACACGGCCATCCTTCCGGTCTTTCTGCTGACCGTTCCCGTCGTTCCTATAAGCGTCACAAGCGCAAAGGACTCGTTGTATTTTTCCTTTTCTCCGAGTATGTCAAAGAGCATTGTATATGACTCCCTTTCTTTCACTTACGATATATGCACTGACTGAGGGAGGAATGACAAGGGACAGAATCACTTTCTTCTCTTCCTCCGTCATCTCATCTCCTCCGTTGAAGAGGAGGATGTTTTCCGTGTCGGGTCGCATTCCCTTCAAGGGACCTTCCTCCGAATCGATGAATGCCTGAAGATACTTTCTGTCGACAATACAGTCCCTGCTCTCCCCGAATGCAACCTCTCCCGTCCTCCTCCCGATACACCAGATGCCGATAAAGGACACAACAGCAGTTGAAAAATGAAGTATGACAGGGTCACGCTCCGTATGGACCTTCACAGGAAGGTGTCTCGAGCCGTCAGCTTCACATAGCACGACATCGTAGCGTTTTCTTACTTCCGCAATCTCCTCTTCTCCGGGATAGACGAGTTTCCGCTTTTCTTCGTCAGCGTGGGCAAAGAGAGTCACAGAGCCCTGGAAAGAAGGCGACGCC
Source organism: uncultured Spirochaetaceae bacterium (assembly GCA_964527335.1). Lineage (GTDB taxonomy): Bacteria > Spirochaetota > Spirochaetia > Sphaerochaetales > Sphaerochaetaceae > Ornithospirochaeta. The sequence goes on from CAZGNN010000074.1 coordinate 6,728, forward strand.
AGAACAGGCGGAAGCGCTGTACAGAAATAATCCTCGCCGTAGTTCTCGATTCCGGGATAGGCCAGCTTCGTCGTTGTCGTCAGGAGCACACGCTTTCCCTTTTCTCTCAGATAATTTCCGAATCCGACAAGGAAAGTGGTCTTTCCTCCACCTCCCATAACGGAGATGAAGGGATGTTCGACATCTATAAGTTTCTCTTCCATCAACGGCCACAGCTGCATACTCTCGATGATAGCACAACGGCGTGAGCGTTATAAGAGGAAATCAGAAAAGTGAACGGGAGAGGAAAATGAAGATTTTACAATCCGGAGTGCAGATTTTTTTGACAAAACAGGGAGAAATCCGGTCTT
>CAZGNN010000075.1:0-7045 GCA_964527335.1 uncultured Spirochaetaceae bacterium
TTCAGCTCTTCATATACTCTCTCTTCCGTTCTTCCTCCGGCAAGGGGTGTGATGCTTATCACTCTGTCGCGGAGGACAGCATCCGTATCGTAGTTCTGCTCTCTGTCCGAAGGTTTGTAGACGCTGTGTCCGACTTCATAGTACATGACGCCGTCATCTGTTCTGAACCAGTCCTGGTAGTACGGTCCTCCCTGACGGGTTATCTTCATGGATGAAGCATCATCGGGAATATTGACGTTCCAGAGAAGATTCTTTTCGAGGAGTCTGTTGTCCGTGATGAAAGACCATATTTCACCGACATGTTCCGTGAATGCGGAAAATGATGCGGGGAAGACCGAGAAAGCCACTGCAGGTGTATTGAAGAAATACGACTCGAAGACGGCCCCGCATGTTCCCGAGTACGATATGTCCCAGCCGACGTTGACACCGTTGTTGACGCCGCTGAGTACAAGGTCGAAGGATCCCAGAGTGTCGAATGCGAAGCGCACGCAGTCCGCAGGCGTCGAATCAACACGCCATGCATCCTCAGCTCCGCTATATTCCGTTCTCCTGATTTCAAAGGGATTGTGGATATCTATCGAGTGGCTCTTCCCGCTCTGCTCCCTCCTGGGAGCGACAACCGTCACAGAGCCGAGAGTCGAAGCGAAGTCACAGAGGGCTCTGAGACCGGGGCTCTCTATGCCGTCGTCGTTAGTTATGAGAACTCTCATCACATCCACCCTTCGTTGTTTTCCTTGTAATCCCTGACAAGGGCGTCAGCATCCCTTACGAGAGCTTCCATCTCGCTCTGAGAATAGCATGTTGCACCGCTTGCCCTGTCGTGGCCGCCTCCGTGGTAGCGCGAGGCAAGACGGTCGACCGTCATGAAGCGCGACCTCAGTCTCACCCTTATCGTATCGTCACCGTTGTCGATGAATGCTATCCAGCATATCGCCCCCTTGATGGAGGACATGAATGAGACGCTCTCGCTTGCCTCCTCCCGTGTGAGGTTCCACTTCTTCTGGAAGTCCCAGTCGACATATACCCACGCGAGTCCGTTCTCCGTGATGTTCACCTTCTCGAATACGGCTTCCCTGTAGCGGTAGAAAGATATGTCCTTGAGGTCAAGTCTTGCCATCAGCGTCTCCACATCCACTCCCTGGTCGAGCATGAGTCCTGCCATTCTCAGTGTGTCGCCGCTTGTGGAGGAGAACGCGAAGCGTCCCGAATCCGTGACCATTCCCGTATAGATACAGGTTGCGGCAAAGGTGTCGATTTTGAGTTCGTCGCAAAAAGTGTTATAGAAATCGGCAATCATCTCACTCGTGGACGACCTCCGGTCCTCTATCCATTCGATACCCGGCCATGATTCCACCTTTATGTGATGGTCTATCTTTATGATTTCCTTCGCTCCCTGAAGCTTCTTGTAGCTCATCCTGTCGAGTGTTGCGGTATCGAGGATGATGGCGAGGGATGAGGAGATGATAGTGTCGTCCACCTCTCCGTCGTCGCCGCCGAGGAACGAGAGATAGTCCGAATAATCGGACGATGAAAGATATACCTTCTTCTCCGGGTATGTGAGCTTTATTATCCTCCCGAGTCCCTTCGTCGAGCCTATTGCATCCCCGTCCGGTCTGAAATGACGGGATATCACGATTGAATCGTAATCCTTTATCTTATCAAGAATCTGACGCTTTATATCTTCATTCATTCTCTTCTCCTCCGAGTTCTTCGAGGTCCCTCAGCATAGCAGATGCTTCCTCTTTTGTCCCGAGCTGTGCGCCGCTTGCCTTCAGGTGTCCCCCGCCGCCGTACTTCACGGCTATTTTATTGATGTCCTTTCCGCTGCTTCTGAGTTCCGCGAGTATTTTTCCGTTCTCATCCTCCGTGAATGATACCCAGATACACACTCCCTTTATGTTGGCCATCGTGTTCACGAGGCCGCGTGAGACTGAGAACGCTGTTGTGTTCATCTTCTTCACGTCATCAATGGTGTTGTACGTCCAGGCAACTCCGTTCTTCCCCAGCTGTATTTTATTGAGGTAGTAGGCCTTCCTCTTCAGGGCGGAGAAGTCCTCGCTGTAGAGAGCACTGTAAACTTCACACGGATCAAAGCCGTACTTCATAAGAGTGCTGACAGTGCTGTAAGTCCTCGAAGATACCGTATCATAGAGGAAGCGGCCGCTGTCAGTCACGATTCCCGTGAAGAGCGCACGCGCGGAGGATGCGTTCATCTTCAGTCCCAGTTTGATGGCCCATGCCGCAACAAGCCCCGCGCATGATTCGCTCTTTTCATCAATCACCTCAACATCACACATCTTCGAGATGAAGAGATGGTGGTCGAATCTCACTGTCGCCTTTGCTTCCGTCCACCTTGTGTCGCTCACAAGATTGGGGGCCGACATGTCAAGGAGGATGGAGAGAGACGAAGAGAAGACGGAGTCGTCGACTTTGTCCATGCCTCTATCTGCGATGAAGGAGTAGCGTCCGGGATTGTCTCCGACCATATATACCTTCTTATCCGGCCAGTTGAGGCGGATTATCTCCATCATTCCCTTCTGGGAGCCCAGGGCATCACCGTCGGGATTGATGTGTCTGTGGATTATTATTGAGTCGTATTCTTCAATGAGGCCGAGTGCCTCTCTGTAACTGTTTCTTTCCATTTTTCACAAGCAGTGCTTCTGAAAAAGGGAAAGAGAGGCCCTCCGGGGAAGGCCCCTCCCTGAAGTTTTTTCAGAGTGAACTTCTCTTAATCAGCATGATCGGGAACTGGCTGACATCAATCTTGGAGAGAGAGTCTCCGAGGATGTAGCTTGTCTTACTTGCAGATATTGTCTCGTATGTCTTGTAGCATCCGAGGTAGTAGTCAGTGTCGCCGAGAGTCGTGTACGGTGTCTTTGCATCCGCTTCCATCTTCCACACGCATGTGGGTTCCGTATTGAGTGCTGCCTTGCCGTCGACTATCTCGATATATGTCTTCACCCCGTCAGCGATGAAATACATTCTGAAGCCGCCGTCACACTCTTCGAGGTAGACATTGACGCTCTTGGAGAGGGACGATGTCGTTGCAAGATACTTCTCGCCGCTCATTGCGCCTGTAAAGTAAAGATCCTTTCCTGCATTCTTCTGTGTCAGTGCGACAGTGTATGTTGCATTATAGTCGAGGTCTGCACTTCTATCGAGTTCGACACTCTCAAGTTTGTACTCGACAAGGTATGCCGGGAACTGGCTGGAGCCGATTACCGACCTGTCGTCGAAGATGTAGCTTGTCTTGCTGCACGAGATTGTCTCGTATGTCTTGTAGCAGCCGAGGTAGTAATCCGTTCCGTCGACTGTCGTAACAGGAACAGAGGACTCCTCATCAAGTGTCCAGACTGTCGAGGGTTCTTCCGAAAGAGATGCCTTGCCGCCGGATACCTCGATGTAGGTCTTCACGCCGTCATTATCGAAATACATTCTGAAGCCGCCGTCCGTATTCTCGATTTTCACGATTGCTCCCTTCATGAAGGAAGATGTCTGGAGATACTTGCCGCTGATTGAGCCGTTGAACACGAAGTCCTTTCCGGCCTTCTTCTGGCTTACTGCAAGCATGTAGCTCTTCTCTTCACTGACCTGTGTTGCCTTCTCGAGCTCAAGCGATGCAGCCGTAACCTTCTCGAGGGTTCCCGGGAACTGGCTTACACCGATCTTCGATGTGTCGTCGAGGATGTAGCTTGTCTTGCTTGCACTCATCGTCTCGTATGTCTTGTAGCATCCGAGATAGTAATCCGTTCCGTCAACTGTCGTTACGGGAACAGATGTCTCTTCGTTGAGTGTCCATACAGAGGCTGCCTCATCGGTGATGGAAGCCCTGCCGCCGACAATGGAGATGTATTTCTTTACGTCACCGGATATGAACGAGAGATAGAAGCCTCCGTCAGTCTCTTCGACTGTCACGTCAGCAGCCTCTTCTGCCTTCATCGTTGTTGCAAGATACTTCTCGCCGCTCATTGCGCCGCTGAAGTAGAGCTGATGGCCTGTGTTGGCCTGGTAGAGGCCGAATTTGACAGTGTCGCCGTTCACGACTGAGGAAAGTGTTTCTGCGATATAGCAGTCCTGGGCTGCAGCATCGAGGGAAAGCGTATAGACGACTTCCCTTGTTTCTGCTCCGCATGTGAAGAGTGCCGTGAGATTTGCATTCGTCGCCTCTTCCTGAAGTGTGACTGTGACTGTGCTGCCGTCAATCTTCACGGCGTCGCTGTCGCTTGTCCAACTGACAGTGACTGTGTCATAGGAAGCACCCTGGAGCGGAACCGTCATTGTCCTGTCCTCGGCGAATGACGAGGAGAGAGAGATGTTTCCGATTTCGAAATCGATCTTCTCGCTGTCGCTCTTCTCGGGAAGTGACTTGTAGACGAAGGAATCGACTGAAACAGGAGTGAGGTAGAATGCTCCGTCATAGAGGGAGATTATACCTGTGACATCTGCTGTCCATCCGAGGTGTGAGGCATGCTCTGCCTTGAATACAGCCTGATCGGCCTTGTTGAGAGGACATGTGGATGACGAGATTCTGACATAGCTCTTGAGACCGTTCTTCTCGAAGTAGTAGTAGCCGTTGGATGTGTCCTCGCCGCCGACTGTGACATCGCTGATTGTCACGAACATCGACTGACCGACAGTGAGTGCGCTGTCCTTGAGGGACGAAGCTGCTTCATAGGCTGCTGTAAGGTCCGTCGGAACGACTTCTGCGCCTGTCGAGAGAATTTCGACTGCACCGCTCTTTATCTCGTGTGTGCCGGAATAGAGGTCCTTGACGCCTGTTACCCTGATGGTATCGCCGGTCTTCACGCCGAGTGTGAGAGGATCCTCTGCAGTCGAGTATGCATAGTAGCCGCCGTCACTGTCCTCGAAGTAGATACAGTTGTAGGAAGCGTCATTGCTCTTGCTGATGATTCCAGTGACTCTGCCCTTCACTACGACTGTCGCATCGTCTGCAGCAGCGACGTATTCTGCCCACGACGATTCCCTGAATGCCGGTACGTAGTGTGCAAAGCTCGTGGATGCACTCGCATTTCCGTCCGTAACCGTTGCCGTGAGCGTGTAGTCAATCTGTGTCTCAGTCTTCTCGTCGACATCGACCGTGACTGTCTTTCCGTCTTCGCTTTTTACAAGTGTGACGCCGTCGGCATCGACAGACCAGTCAACATTGTATGTGACACCGTTTATCGTGACGACTCCCACTACGGTGTAATCGCTTGCGGTTGCAGTTGCAGCCCTTCCCTCGTTGTACATCGAGAAGACATAACTCTTTGCCTTTTCGACTCCCGACTTGTCGACAGCGACGCTTTTCGTCTCTGTCGAAGCGCAGGATGCAATAAGAGAAAGAATGACAAGAGCAGGAATAAGTGCCCTGAATCCTTTTTTCATATAAATCTCCTTAATTCTCGATTGAGATATCTTCAAAGCTGAAAACATATATTTCCGGTGTTCCCAGATAGTTCTCAACTATTCCCCTTACCTTAATGGTCTTTCCGATATAATCTCCGGCCATGAGGTAATTTCCGTCTTTGTCTTTGAGAGGTATGGTCCTTATCCGGATCTCCTCCTGTCCGTCCGAACACTCCATCGTCAGCGCCCTGTAGGAGGACGAAGACTCATTTGTGTTGACGTATGCGTCCTCGACATAGAGTGAACCGATTTCGACTGAGGTATCCTCAAGGGCAATAGATGCTCCAAGAGAAACAGTCTCGTCTCCGAGAGGGAAGTCCATGGTGCCGTTATTGAGGAACCATAGGTCGACTGAGGAGTATCCGATCTCGTTCTCCGTCGAAATGAGAGCGATGTTATCGGGATCATCCTTCTTCATCTCCCTGTACTTGATTCCCGAAACCTGCCAGGTTCCGTCACCCTCGTAGTACTGCACGGTTCCCACTATCTTCACGCGGTTACCCGGCTTGAGGATCCTGAGGCCGCCGCCCGAGAGCGAGTAGCCGTAGTACACGCTGATTCCGTAGTAGTGGCCGGTCTCCTCGTCCCAGTCCTCGATGTAGACGCTGTTGTCCCGGTTGCGGGTTACGACGCCTTCGAAGCTCACCTTTATTCCGCTGTAGTCGGAAGTGTGGGCCCTGAGTTCCTTCAGCGTCAGCTCCACACTGTCGCCGTAGTAGAAATCACTGTCCTTCTCACCCGACCAGACGCACTTCTTCTCCCTCTTCGCCTGTGCTATCGCCGCCTGGCAGTACTCGCCGTAGCGGTTGTTCGCACTCGAGGAGGGGATGGCAAGACCCTCTTCTAGAAGCTCCAGGTTGAGGCACCTGTAGTCCTCGTCCGCAGACGGCTTGTACCATACCCACACGAGGTATCTTGAGCCCGTGGAGTCGAGGTTCCACACCCCGTCATCGCTTTCAACGTAGATGCTGACAGCGCCCTCGAGCTTTTCCCGCGTATACCTCGATGCGGCCTTCCCCCACTCCTCTATCTTACCCGTGCTCTCGGGGGTGTTGACGGCAAGGTATCTTGCCTTCAATACACCATCCGGGATGACGGATGAGGGAACGGAGAAGTGAGTCGTGTCACCGTCGACGAAGAGCTTCACCTTCACTTCCGTCTTCTTCGTGGAAGACGAAGGATCGAACTTCAGGAGGGAGGCGTAGTCAATGTGCTCCACAGTCTCTTCCGCGGTGGCGGAAAGTGTCACATCCGTTCTCTTTTCAGTCGTTGCACACGATACGAGAACAAGTATTACAAGAGCGAGAGGAAGAAGCTTCTTCATGTCAGTTCTGGTACTCGCATTCGTCGATTGCATCCCTGAATGCCTTGTCTACGGCACTCTCGTCGGATGCGGGAAGCGATGTCGTTATGATGTTCTGAACCTGGCTGCGGGCCTCACTCGAGCCGTTGAAAGCCGGTGATGTGTAGTAGGCATCCTCCTGTTCGAGACAGACCTTTGCAGAGAGAGCCGCGATGTAGTCGCCGCCGTCAGCCTGTGACACGAATGCCTTGTACTCATCGTTGTCTGCAACGCTTCTGAGGACCGGTACGTAGCCGCTTGCCATGCTGAATTCAGCCTGGAAGGAGACGCTTGTCG